>JAICJI010000043.1 GCA_025928515.1 Thermoleophilia bacterium | reverse complement strand
CGTCCAACAGCAAGGGCGTGATCACGCGGACGATCAAGCTGCGCAAGGCCGGGATCCTGATCTTCAGCCCGATCGCCAGCAAGCGCTGCAACACCCAGCGGGTAGGCGTGACCAACGTCTTCACCCCACCGGTGACCGGGTGACCAACCCCTCGAAGGGGGTGCGGGAGAAGTCCCGCACCCCCTTCGGAATCACAGGGGTCGGGTGCGGCTCAGCGGTCGTCGATCGGGCTCTCGACGAGCCCGTTCTGGTACGCGAGGCGCGCGGCCTCGGTGCGGTTCGAGACGCCGAGCTTGCGATAGATGTTCGTGAGGTGGAACTTGACGGTCTGCTCGGCGACCCACAACTCCTTGCCGATCGCCTCATTGGAGAGGCCGCGGGCGAGCGCGGCGAGGATCGCCGTCTCCCGCTCGGTCAGGCCGGCGGCGCGCGCAGCGCTCTCGCCAGGATCGGGCATGCCGATCGCGCTGTAGACCGTGCCGTCGATCGCCTGGCGCAGCGCCGAGGGCAGATCGATCGGATTGATGCTCTTGACGATGAAGGCGCTCGCCCCGCGCTTGAGCACGGTCTGGATCACGTTCTCGTCCGTCGAGACGGAGAGGACGACGACCTTCACCTCGGGATACTGCTTGCGGATGCGGCTCAGGCACGCGAGCCCGTCGGCTCCGGGCATGCGCAGGTCGAGCAGGACGATGTCGGGATTCGTGCGTCCGACCATCGGCAGCACCTGCGAGCCGGAGTTGCACTCACCGACGACCTCGAAATCGGGCGCCTCCTCGAGGGCGCGCTTCACTCCTTCGACGATCAGCCTGTGATCGTCGGCTATGAGAACCTTCATACATACATCGTAGTCGGAGCACCAGTCGTCTCTGGGGTGACCAAGCCGTGAGCGCCACGGCACCGGCGAGGCGTGCGCACGTGCTCATCGCCGCCGAGCGGCTGCCGACGCGCGTCGGCCTGAGGCTCGCGCTCGAGCCCGAGGCGCGCTGCACCGAAGCTGCCGACGCGGACGCCGCGGTCGACGCGGCCGTCCGCTACCGGCCCGACGTCTGCCTCCTCGGCCTCGACGCCAAGGGCCAGGGGCTTCGTGTCACCAACGAGATCGTCTCGCGCGTTCCGTCCGCCGTCGTGATCCTCCTCACCAACAGCCTGGACGAGGAGGAGTTCATGGCCGCCGTGCGTGCCGGCGCGAGCGGCTACCTGACGAACAGCCTCGATCCCACCCGCCTTCCGCACGTGGTGCGCGGCGCGGTGCGCGGCGAGCCGGTCGTGCCGCGCAAGTTCGTCTCGCGGCTGCTCGACGAGCTGAGGATGCGAGAGCGCCGGCGTTCCGTCGTCGTCGCCGGAAAGGGCCGGATCTCGCTCACTGCGCGTGAGTGGGAGGTCGTCGAGCTGCTCTTGCGGTCGGCGACCACGGCGGAGATCGCGAAGGAGCTGGGCGTCGCGCCCGTCACGGTGCGTCGGCACCTCGGCTCCGTCGAGCGCAAGTTCGGGGTCACGACGCGCGCCGAAGTCGTCGCGCTGCTCACCGAGTCCGACGCGGCCGAGTAGCCGGCCCGCTTCAGGCGGTGGGCAGCGTGAACGAGACGCACGCGCCGCCCTGCGGGCGGTTCTCGGCCCAGATCCGGCCGCCGTGCGCCTCGACGAGACCGCGGGCGATCGCCAGCCCGAGGCCTGCGCCGCTGCCGCTCCGCGCGCGGTCGGCCCGCCAGAAGCGCTCGAACATCCGCGCCGGCGCCTCCGCCGTCAGGCCTTCGCCGCTGTCCTCCACGCGCAGCAGCAGGCCCGAGGCCTGACGCTCGACGCGGACGGCGATCGAGCCGTCCGTCGGCGTGTGGCGCAGCGCGTTCGTGACGAGGTTGAAGAGGACCCGCTCGAACTTGTCGGGCGCGAGGCGCGCCTCGAGCTCCTCGTCGACGTCGGCGCTCAGCACAACGCCTCGCGCGTCCGCCTCCGGTCGCAGGAGGCGGAGCGCCGACGCGACGAGCGGCGCCACGGGCATGCGGCGCAGCTCGAGCGTGAGCGCGCCGGCGTCGATGCGCGCGAGCTCGAACAGGTCGTCGACGAGCGACGAGAGCGTCCGCACCTGCTCGCGCAGCGTCGGCAGGTAGTCCTCCGCGGAGACGAGCCCGTCCTCGATCGCCTCGAGCATCGCCTGCAGCGAGGCGATCGGAGCACGAAGGTCGTGGCTCGCCCACGCCACGAGCTCGCGCCGCGCGTCGAAGAGCTGCTCGAGCGCGGCTGCCATGGCGTTGAACGACGCAGCGACATCGGCGATCTCGCGGGCGCCGCCGACCGGAGCCCGTGTCGAGAGCTCCCCACCGGCAAGCGAATGCGCGGCCGTGCCGACGCGGCGGAGCGAGCCGGTGATCGAGCGGGCGAGCACGAGCGCTGCGAAGACGGCCGCGGTCGCCGATCCCGCAGCGACCGCAAGGATTTTCGTGTCGGCGCCCATGTGGAACATGACCCAACCCGAGAGCAGCACCGCTGCGAGCGGCACGCAGACCGCGATGAGCGCGAGCCCCGCGAGCTGGGCTCGAACCGTCGGGGCCCGGCGCAAGAGGTAGGCGAGAACGAGCCCCGAGACCAGGCTTCCGGCAGCGACGACGAGGGCGAGCTGGATCATGGGTCGAGCCGGTAGCCCGTTCCCCAGACGGTGTGGAGATGACGTGGCTGCCCGGGATCGGCCTCGATCTTCTCGCGCAGTCGCCGAATGTGGACTGTCACGGTGCCGGTGTCGACGGCGGATTCGTAGCCCCAGACGCGGGCCATCAGCTGGTCGCGGGAGAAGACCCTGCGAGGGTGCGAGGCGAGGAACGAGAGGAGCTCGAACTCCTTCGCCGTGAGCCGGATGACGGCGCCGGCCCGGCGGGCCTCGCGGCTGCCGCCGTCGAGCTCGATCTCGCCGAATGCGATCTTCTCGTGCGGAGGCGTGCTGCCGTTGCTGCGGCGCAGAACCGAGCGCACGCGGGCGGCGAGCTCGCGCGGGGAGAACGGCTTCGTGACGTAGTCGTCGGCTCCGAGCTCGAGCCCGACGATGCGGTCGGCTTCCTCGCCGCGAGCGGTGAGCAGGATCACCGGCAGGCCCGAGCGGCCGCGGATCCAGCGGCAGAGCGTGAGCCCGTCGGTGCCGGGCAGCATCACGTCGAGCACGACGAGGCTCGGTTCGCGTTCTTCGATCAGCGCCTTGGCCGTGTCGCCGTCGGACGCCGTGAGCGTCCGGAAGCCGTCCCGCTCGAGGTAGCGGACGACGACGTCGCGCACGATCGGCTCGTCGTCGACGACGAGGACGGTTTCCATCGACCTATTGTGGCTCGGGCCGGTCGATGTGGACGCCCTCGGGCTCCCACTTCGCGTGATGTCTCGTCGCCCACTCGACCCGGACGTCGCCGAGCGTCATCCCGCGCAGCGCGTGCCGGGTCGCCGGGTGGATCAGCGCGAGGTAGAGGTGGCCGACGAGCAGCGCGAGCGAGACGTACATCACGCCGTCGTGGAGGATCACCGTGCTCGCGAACCGGTAGCGCGTGTCCTGCTCGCCGAACCAGAGCAGGAGCCCGGAGACGCCGAACAGGATGGTGAAGGCGGCGGTGAGCACGGCGTTGATCTTCTGGCCGGCGTTGAACCTCCCCTGAGGGACTTTCCGTCCGCGCAGCCAGCGGAGGTCATCACGGTCGAAGCTGTCGAGCTCCCGTGCGGTCGCGAGCACGCGGCGGCCGCCGAGCACGATCACGACGGCGAGAGCCCCGAGCCAGCCGACGCCCGACCAGAAGTGGAGGCTCTGGATCAGCTGCCGGCGCGAGACGAGCACCGAGAGCCGCGGCAGGTAGAGGATCAACCCCGTCGCCAGCAGGAAGAAGAAGCCGAGCGCGTTGACCCAGTGCAGAAGCCGCTCGGCGCGCGAGAAGCGCGGGACGTAGCCGGCCTTCACGTCCCGTACCCGTTCGAGCGGCCGACCCAGGCGTCCCGGTCGTAACCCAGGTCTTCCCAGTAGCCGTTCACCGCCTGAGGGACGACGTCGATGCCCTGCAGCCACTTGACGTTCTTGTAGCCATACATCTCGGGGATGATCAACCGTACCGGCGCGCCGTGCTCGCGCGGCAGCGGCTGACCGTCCATCTCGTACGCGAGCATCACGTCGTGGAGCGAGGCCTGCTGAATCGTCAGGTAGTCGACATACGGCACCTCCATCGAGACGAAGCGCAACGCGTGGCCGGACATCTGCGGGCGGGCGCGGGCGAGGACGTCGTGCAGGCGCACGCCACCCCAGCGGACGTTGTTCACCGTCCAGCCGGTCACGCAGTGGAACGTCGACACCTGCTCGACGCGCGGGAGGGCGCGCAGCTCGTCGTACGTGAGCGAGACCTGCTCCTCGACTAGCCCGCCGATGTCGAGCCGCCAGGTCGCGGGATCGAAGGTCGGCATGTGGCCGGAGATCGTGTAGATGCGCCAGCCGCTCGGGAAGATCGGCGCGACGGCATTGGCCACGGGAGTCACGACTCCGGTGACGTGATCCCAGGCGGCCTTGCCCCAGTAGAGCGAGGAGACGCCGCCCGCCACTGTGGCGAGGAACACCCTCCTCCCGTAGCGGCGCGGCTCCTCCATCTACATGTGCGCCATGCCGGCGAACAGCTTCCCGCGCAGCTCGCCCGGATGGCCCTTCGTCGCGACCCAGACCCAATAGCGGCCGGGCTTGGTCTCGATCAGGGAGAGGGAATGCTTCGGCACTGTCGCACAGCCCTTCGCGCTGTACATGTGGCCGAGGTGGGCGACCGTCATCCCGGCCTTGTCGCGCACCGTCGCGCTCAGCGCGTGCATGAGGTGGATGTCGAACGTCCAGCAGAGCTTGTGCGTCTTCGCGTGGGCATGGAGGTTGACGATGCCGTGCTCGCCCATGCCCGACAGCCGCGCGCCGAGTGTGGCGTGCATCATCCCGGCCGTTGCGACCGGCACCACGGCGAGCGCCGTCGCCGCGGCGAAGGCCGCGACCCATCTCTTCGAGCGCATCAGTACTCCTTTCGACGGGAGAGCTCCGATGGTTTGCAGGATCGGCGACGCGGATTGCCGCCGGGTAAGCGAGGCCTTACGGGTTCCTTAAATCGCTATTCGGGCGTCACGTACGCGGCGCTGAGGCCGCCGTCGACGACGAACGTCGCCGCGTTGACGTAGCTCGACTCGTCGCTCGCGAGGAAGAGCGCCGCGTTGACGATCTCGCGCGGCTGCGCCATCCGGCCCATCGGCAGGTGGACGAGCCGGCGCTCGGCCGCACCGGGCGTCTCACCCCAGATCCGCAGCAGCAGCGGCGTCTCGACCGGGCCCGGGCAGAGGGCGTTGACGCGGATCCCCTGCCGCGCGAACTGGACGCCGAGCTCCTTGCTCAGCGAGAGGACGGCGCCTTTCGAGGCGGTGTACGAGATCTGCGAGGTCGCGGCGCCGACGAGCGCGACGAACGATGCGACGTTGATCACCGAGCCGCCGCCGCGCTCGAGCAGATGCGGGATCCCGTGTTTGCAGCAGAGGTAGATGCCGCGTGTGTTCACGGCCTGCACGCGCTCCCACGCGGCGAGGTCGGTCTCGAGGATCGAGGCGTCGTCGGCGGGGGAGATGCCGGCGTTGTTGTACAGCACGTCGATGCCGCCGAACCTCGCCGCGGCGGCGGCGTACAGCGTCTGGACGGAGGACTCGTCCGAGACGTCGACCTGGATCGCGAAGCCGCCGACCTCGCCCGCGACGACCTCGGCCGCGGCGCCGTCGACGTCTGCGACCACGATCTCGGCGCCTTCCTCGGCGAACCGGACCGCAGCGTCGGCGCCCATCCCGCCGCCGGCACCCGTGATCACGCAGACCTTGCCGTCGAGTCTCCCGCTCATTCGGTCGAGTAGAACACGTTCTTGACCTCGCTGTAGCCGGCGAGGCCGTGCATGCCGAGCTCGCGGCCGAAGCCGCTCCGCTTGTAGCCGCCGAACGGCGTCGACGGTCGCACCGACGAGTTCGAGTTGATCGAGAGGACGCCGGTCTCGATCGCGCGGGCGACGCGCAGCGCGCGGCCGCCGTTCTCCGTCCAGATCGAGCCCGAGAGGCCGTAGTCGGAGTCGTTCGCGAGCCGGATCGCCTCGGCTTCGTCGGTGAACGGGATCAACGCCGCGACCGGCCCGAAGACCTCGTCGCGCGCGATCCGGTCGGCTGGCCTCGCCTCGACCAGCGTCGCCGGGTACCAGAAGCCGTCGCCGTCGGGCGCGTCGCCGCGGAAGAGCGGCTCGCCGTCGACGAAGCTCGCCACGGTCTCACGGTGTGCAGCGGAGATGAGTGGCCCCATCTCGGTCGCGTCGTCCTCCGGGTCGCCGACCTTCACGCCGCGTGTCGCCTCGACGAGCAGCTCGGCGAACCGGTCATAGACGCTCGCCTCGATCAGGATCCGCGAACGCGCGCAGCAGTCCTGACCCGCGTTGTCGAAGACGGCGTACGGCGCCGCAACGGCCGCCTTCTCGAGATCGGCATCGGCGAAGACGACGTTCGCCGACTTGCCTCCGAGCTCGAGCGTGACCCGCTTGATCGTCCCGGCGGCGCCGCGCATCACCTCCTGACCGACCTCGGTCGAGCCGGTGAAGCCGATCTTCGCCACGTCGGGGTGCTCGACGAGCCGCGTCCCGACGACCGAGCCCTTGCCGGGGAGGATGTTGACGACGCCCTCGGGGATGCCGGCCTCGAGCGCGAGCTCGCCGAGCCGCAGCGCCGAGAGCGGCGTCAGCTCCGCAGGCTTGAGCACGACCGTGTTCCCGCACGCGAGGGCCGGGCCGAGCTTCCACGACGCGATGTTGAGCGGAAAGTTCCACGGCACGATCAGGCCGACGACACCGAGCGGCTCGCGGAGCGTCAAGTCGATGCCGCCCGCGACCGGGATCGTCTCGCCGAATTGCTTGTCGACCGCGCCCGCGTAGTAGTGGAAGACCTGTGCGACCATGCCGACCTCGCCGCGCGCTCCGGCGATCGGCTTGCCGACGTTGCGCGACTCGATCCGCGCGAACTCCTCTCCGTTTTCCTCGACGAGGGTGGCCAGGCGTCGCAGCAGCGCCGCCCGGTCGGCGGGCGCGACGGCACGCCAGGCCGGAAACGCCTCCTTCGCGCGCGCCACCGCCGCGTCGGTCTCCTCGACGCCGGCCGCCTCGACCTCGGCGATGACCTCCTCCGTGGCCGGGTTGAGAACCGCGGTCACTTCCGCGCTGCCTCGACGAGCTGCTCGAACAGGCGCTGGTCCTCGCCCGCCTCGGGATGCCAGAGCACGCCGACGAGGAACGGCTTCGTCGGATCCTCGACGCCCTCGACGACGCCGTCCTCGGCCCAGGCCACCTCGCGGAGCCCGTCGCCGAGCCGGCCGAGGCCCTGATGGTGGTGCGACTTGACCGCCCCGCGCACCTCGCCGATCCGCGACGACGGGTCGACCCGCACCGCGTGCTCGGAGAACTCGCCCGCGACGGCGCGGTGCTCCTCGTGCCCGACGACGTCGGGCAGGTGCTGCACGAGGTCGCCGCCGCGCGCGACGTTAAGAACCTCGAAGCCGCGGCAGATCGCGAGGACGGGCAGGTCGCGCTCGAGCGCCGCGGTCAGCAGCGCGAGCTCGCCGCGGTCGCGCGCCGGGTTCGTCCCGCTCGTCGTCGGATCCGCCTTGGCGCCGTACGACTCCGGGGCCATGTCGTTGCCGCCGGAGAAGACCAGTCCGTCGAGCGCGTCGAGCACCTCGTCGATCCCCTCGGCGTCGGGCGGGACGAGCACGGCGCGGCCGCCGGCCCGCTCGACCGCGCGGACATAGTCGTAGGGAACGAGCGCGGCTTCCAGCGTCCAGTGCCCCCACGACGCGGGCTCGACGTACGTGGTTATGCCGATCAGCGGCTTAGCCACGCTCGAACATGCGCTCGCGCTCGTAGCCCGTGACCGTCTTGTCGAACAGCTCCTGCTCGGTGCGCGCGTAGTTGAGGTAGTGGTCGATGACCTCGTCGCCGAGCAGCTCCCGCGCGACCGAGCTCGACTCGAGGCGCGCGATCGCCTCACGCAGCGCGTGCGGGAAGCGCTCGACGCTGGACTCGTACGCGTTCCCCTCGAAGGCGTCGCCGAGCTCGAGCTTCTGCTCGATCCCGTACAGGCCCGCGGCGAGCAGCGCCGCGAACGCGAGGTAGGGGTTCGCGTCGGCGCCCGGGATCCGCGTCTCGGGCCTGCACGCCGAGCCGTGGCCGACGACCCGGAATCCACACGTCCGGTTGTCGTAGCCCCAGGCGAGCGTGGTGGGAGCCCAGCTCCCGGCCGAGAAGCGCTTGTACGAGTTGACCGACGGCGCGACGAAGATTGCGAGGTCGCCGAGGCACGCGATCTGCCCGGCGAGGTACTGGCGGAAGAGGCCCGACTCGCCGGCGAACGCGTTCTTGTCCTCCTGCCAGAGCGAGGAGTGGATGTGGCACGACGAGCCGACCCAGTCGTGGTGCGGCTTCGCCATGAAGGTGACGGAACAGCCGCGTTGGTAGGCGAGCTCCTTGATCCCGTTCTTGTAGACAGCGTGGTCGTCGGCGGCACGCAGCGCGTCGCGGAACTTGAAGTTGATCTCGTGCTGGCCCGCCCAGGCCTCGCCCTTCGACGACTCCACGATCATCCCGGCCGCCTTCATCGAGGTGCGCACCGCGCGCAGGAACGGCTCGTCGAAGCTCGCGGCGAGGATGTGGTAGTCGAGGATGTACGGCACCGACGGCGTGAGGTCGTGGTAGTGCTTCGCGTGCGCCTCGAGGTAGCTCTCGCGGAAGAGGAAGAACTCGAGCTCCGAGCCGAACATCGGGTCGAAGCCGAGCCCGCGGGCCTTCTCGACCTGCGCCTTCAGCACCTGCCTCGGCGACGGGCCGACGGGCGTGCCGTCGTGCCACTCGACGTCGCACTGCACCATCACCGTCGCCTCGTGCCACGGGATCCGGCGCAGCGTGGTGAGGTCGGGCCGGAGCCCGAAGTCGCCGTAGCCGCGCTCCCAGCTCGCGATCGCGTAGCCCGGCACCGGGTCCATCTCCATCTCGAGCGCGAGCAGGTAGTTACAGCCCTCTCCGGGGTGCCCCGCCTCGTTCTCGGCGAGGAAGAACTCCGCGTCGAGCCGCTTCCCCATCAACCGGCCCTGCATGTCGGTGAAGCAGGCGACGACGGTGTCGACGGTGCCGGCGGCGACGTCCTCCCGCAGCGCTTCGAGCGTCAGCATTGCGCCGACACTACACCGGGCGCGACGGTTGCAACATCCGCCACATCCCGTTAGCTTCGCGCCACGCACGACAATCGAAGGAGGCGGAAACGTGAGCTCAGCTGCACCCGACGGCGTCGCCCACGACGACGAGCGGACGCTCCACCGGCTCGGTTATGCCCAGGTGCTGTACCGGGAGATGGGCGGTTTCTCGAACTTCGCCATCTCGTTCACGATCATCTCGATCCTCGCAGGCTGCCTGACGTCCTACTTCATCGGCTTCAACGACGGCGGCCCGGTGGCGGTGGTCTGGGGCTGGCTGATCGTCGGCGGCTTCGTCACGCTCGTCGCGCTCGGCATGGGGGAGGTGGCCTCGGCGATGCCGACCGCCGGCGCGATCTACTACTGGTCGTCGAAGCTCGGCTCCCCGGCCTGGGGCTGGTTCACAGGCTGGTTCAACTTGATCGGCCAGATCGGCGTGACCGCCGCAATCAGCTACGGCGCTGCGATCTTCTGGACGGCGCTGATGAACCTCTGGTTCCCGAGCGTCGGGACGGACACGCACACGGTCTTCATCACGTTCAGCGCGATCATGGCCGCCCAGCTGCTCCTCAACTTGAACGGGGTGCGACTGCTCGCCATGCTCAACTCGATCTCGGCGTGGTGGCACATGATCGGCGTGGTCGTGATCGTGCTCGTCCTTGCGATCGTCCCGGATCACCACCAGTCGACCTCGTTCGTGTTCACGAAGACGCTCAATGCGTCGGGCTTCTCGGGTACGAGCTTCTCGAGCGCGACGTTCTGGTTCGTGTTCGGAGTCGGTTTGCTGATGGCGCAGTACACGTACACCGGATACGACGCGTCGGCGCACATGAGCGAGGAGACGCGCAAGGCGTCCCGGGCTGCCGCGCTCGGTGTGGTCATGTCGGTCGTGATGTCGGTGATCTTCGGCTTCATCCTGCTCGTCGCCGTGACGTTCGCGATTCCGGACGTGCCCGGGACGCTCAACGCCGGAGCGTTCGACATCACCTACATCTGGCAGAACGCCATGAGCACGCGGTGGGCCGAGTTCCTCCTCTTCATCGTGTGCTGCGCACAGTTCTATTGCGGGACCGCCTCGGTGACGGCCGCCTCGCGGATGATGTTCGCCTTCTCCCGCGACGGCGCCGTGCCGGGCGGCAGGACGATCTTCCGCAAGATCAGCCGCACGCACCGCGTGCCCGTCAATGCGGTGATCGCGATCGCCGTGCTTTCGTGGGCTCTGATGCTGCCGACACTCGCGAACGGCGCGATCGGCTATCTCGTCGGCACCTCGATCGCAGTGATCGGGCTCTACATCGCTTACGCGGTGCCGATCTACCTGCGCTGGCGGGCGGGCGACTCGTTCGAGCCCGGCGCCTGGTCGCTCGGCAAGCACTACAAGTGGATCAACCCGCTCGCCTTCTGCTGGGTGATCCTGATCGTGATCCTGTTCCTCATGCCGACTGTGCCGACGGCGATCCCGTGGCACAGCGGCTTCGACTGGAACGTCGTCAACTACGCGCCGATCACGGTCGGCGGCGTGATCCTCCTGACCGGGATCTGGTGGCTCGTCTCCGCCCGTAAGTGGTTCAAGGGCCCGGTTCGCGAGGGCACCGACGAAGAGCTGGCGCAGATCGAGGCCGGGTACGCCGCAGCACCGCCGGCGGCCGCGCCCACGGCGCTGTCATAACGCAGTTCGGGGCGGGCGGAGCCTTGCGCCCGCCCCGACGGATCGCCTAGCCTCTCGGCCGTGCACCGGCTGACGAAGAAGCAGGCGCGGCAGGTCGCGGTGCGCGCCCAGTTGCTCGACGCGCCGCGCCCGACGAAGTTGCTCGCCGTCGTCGAGCGGCTGACGCTGCTGCAGGTCGATCCGACCGCGGCCGTCGCGCCGAACGCCGACCTCGTCGCCTGGAGCCGGCTCGGCTCCTCCTACCGGCCCGAAGATCTGAAGCGCGCGCTCGAGGACGATCGCACACTGTTCGAGTTCAACGCGCTCATCCGACCGATGAGCGACGTCGGCCTCTATCTCGCCGGCTCCGGTGGGCGGCGGGCAGGAGGGAGGGTGGACACGTGGCTGCGCGACAACGATCGCTGCCGGCGCGACATCTTCCGGCTGCTGAAGCGCTCGGGGCCGCTCTCGTCCCGCGACATCCCGGACACGTGCGTCGTCCCGTGGGCGTCGAGCGGCTGGACGAACGACCGCAACGTGACGCAGATGCTCGAGTTCCTGCAGGCGCGTGGCCAGGTTGCGATCGCCGGCAGGGTCGGCAGGGAGCGCCTCTGGGACCTGCCCGAGCGGGTGTATCCGGCCGACGCCGAGAGCCCGCCGGTCGAGGAGGCGGAGCGGATCAAGAACGAGCGGCGGCTTGCGGCCCTCGGCATCGCGCGGGCGAAGGCGAGGGAGATGCCGATGGAGCCGATCCACGTGGGCGACGCCGGCGAGCCGGCCGAGGTCGAGGGCGTGAAGGGCGAGTGGCGGGTCGATCCCCGGTACCTGGACGGCGCGTTCAGAGGCAGGACCGCGCTCCTGTCGCCGTTCGACCGGCTCATCCACGATCGAGGCCGGACCGAGGAGCTGTTCGAGTTCGAGTACACGCTCGAGATGTACAAGCCGGCCGCGAAGCGGCGTTGGGGTTACTTCGCGCTCCCGATCCTCCACGGCGACCGGCTCGTCGGGAAGCTCGACGCGATCGCGGACCGCAAGGCCGGCGTGCTGAACGTCAACGCGATCCACGAGGACGTGAGCTTCAGCAAGGCGATGACCGCCGCAGTCCGCAAGGAGATCGCCGATCTCGCGAACTGGCTCGGCCTCGACCATGGTCGGACCGCCTAGGATGTCTGCCGTGGCCACCGCTGAGTCCGCCACTGCAGAGGCGCTCGAGCAGCACCGCCGCGAGCTCACCGGCTACTGCTATCGCATGCTCGGCTCGGCCTTCGACGCCGAGGACGCGGTGCAGGAGACGATGGTGCGCGCCTGGCGCTCGCTCGACCGCTTCGAAGGCCGCTCGGCGCTCAAGTCGTGGCTCTACCGGATCGCGACCAACGTCTGCTTCGACGCGCTGGCGGGGCGGGAGCGGCGCGCGCGGCCGATGGATCTCGGGACTGCGCAGGAGCCGCTCTTCGAGAATCTCGCGGAGCTGCCGGAGGTCACGTGGATCACGCCGCTGCCCACGCCGGAGGAGCTCGCCGAGCAGCGCGACACGTTGAGGCTGGCCTTCGTCGCTGCGTTGCAGCACCTGCCGGCGCGTCAGCGCGCAGCGCTCATCCTCTGCGAGGTCCTGAAATGGCAGGCGAGCGAGGCCGCGGAGCTGCTGGAGACGAGCGTCGCCTCGATCAACAGCGCGCTGCAACGCGCCCGCGCGACGCTCGCGACCGCGGACACGACCGCTCCGGCCGAGCTCGACGACGAGACGCTCGCGCTGCTCGACCGTTACGTCGCGGCCTTCGAGGCGTACGACATCGACCGGCTCACCGACCTCCTGCACGAGGACGCGATCCAGTCGATGCCGCCGATCAGCCTGTGGCTGAAGGGGCGAGACGACATCTTCACGTGGTGGTTCGGCCCGGGGATCGGCTGCAAGGGCTCGAAGCTCGTGCCGGTCGGCCTCGTCAACGGGATGCCCGCCTGGGGCCAGTACAAGCCGGACCCGGACGCCGGCGGCTACACGCCGTGGGCGCTCATCGTCCCGGAGGTGTCAGAGGGCCGCATCGTCGAGCTGACGTTCTTCCTCGACACGCCGCGGCTGTTCCCGCTCTTCGGGCTGCCCCCCGCTCTTCCGGCCGGGTGACGGCGGCTCCGCCGCTGTCACTTCCAGCCCGACCACCTCGACTAGACCGCAGAGGTCGAGCAGCTCCCACAGCTCTCGCGGAGCGCGAACGAGGCGCGCCCCCGTCCGCAGGCGGAGGCGCGCCAGGAAGTCGACGGTGCCGAGATCGAGAGTGGTGTTCAGCTCGACGGCTGGACGACGATCAGCGAGTTTCCGTCCGGGTCGCGGAGCCAGAACATCGGCGGCACCGGCCCGCCGTAACGCGTGACCTCGGCGTCGACGTCCGCGCCGGCGTCCTTCAGCGCCGCATGCGCGCCGTCCACGTCGCTCGTGTCGAGGCAGATGCCGGTCTGGCCGCCACCGGCCGGCTGGTCGGGCGGCGGCGGGGCGAGCGCGATCGTCGTCTCGGCTCCCGAGATCGCGACCTCGACCCAGCGCAGGCCCGGACCCATCGGCTCGTCCACGACTTTCTCGAAGCCGAGCGTGTCGACGTAGAAGTCGATCGCACGGTCCGTGTCGGCGACGGTCACGCAGACCCGGCCGACCTTGCTGATGTTGAGCTTGGACGTCACGGTGGACATCTCTCCTCCTCTGGTGGTGTCCCAGCTTCGACC
Source organism: Thermoleophilia bacterium (assembly GCA_025928515.1). Classification (GTDB taxonomy): domain Bacteria; phylum Actinomycetota; class Thermoleophilia; order Gaiellales; family Gaiellaceae; genus Palsa-739. Next base: position 5,023 of record JAICJI010000043.1, on the reverse strand, counting down.
GCTGTAGGGCTGGAAACTCATCGGAACGGTTCCCACTTGACTTGCTCAGATGTGGTGTGAGAGGGTGGTCAACGTCGAAGCCCGGGAACTGCGCAAGCGGTTCGCGGGTTTCGGCATTTGTGGGGACTTACCCGCGCGCCGCGAGCTTCTGCAGGACAGCGTCGACCCGCGCGAAGCCGCCCTTCGCGCCCTCCTCGACGCCGTACTGCATCGTCGTGTCGCGCTCGACCGTGCTCTCGAAGCGCATCGTCTGCGTGAGCTTCGTCCGCTCGCCCAGCTCCTCGAACTCCAGCGTCTGCAGGTGGTTCTGGAACGTCTGGACGAGCCGCGCCGGCGGGTCGACCTCGCGGAACTCTCCCTCGACCACGCCGTAGCCGGTGTTGAAGCGCCACTTCCCGCCGGGGCGGACGTCCATCTCCTCGACGACGGTCTGCTCGCCCCACCACTCGGGGATCAGCTGCGGGTCCGTCCAGACCGAGAAGACGTGGTCGCGGGGCGCGTCGAAGACCCGCTCGACGCGGATCTCGAGCTCGTTCGGAGTGGTCACGGTGGTCTCGTTCGGCACCTAGCTCACCGCCTGCTTCACGAGCTGCACGATCCGGACCTCGTCGGCCTTGGTCAGCTTCGTGAGCGCGTAGACGATCGGCCACATGGAGCCGTCGTCGAGCTTCGCGCTGTCGTTGAAGCCGAACTCGGAGTACCGCATCTTGAACTTGCCGGCGTTCTTGAAGTAACAGATGACCTTGCCGTTCTTGTTCGCGTACGCGGGCATGCCGTACCAGGTCTTCGGCGTCAGGTCGGGCGCGGTCTTCGTGACGAGCTCGTGGACGCGCTTGCCGAGCGCGCGGTCGGGCGGAGTCATCTTCTTCAGCGCGGCCTCGATCGCTTGCTCGCCCTCCTCGGCGAGTTTCAGCTCCTTGGCGCGAGCTCTCATCGCCGCCTTTTCCTCGGCGCTGAAGGTTTCCTTGCTCTTGGTGGGGCTCACCTTGCTCCTTTCGTTCGTTCGACTACCTGGGCGAAGCGGTCGAGCCGCTGCAGCCATGTGCTGATTCCCTCGAACGCGTAGGGCACGAGCGTGCATCTGCGGGCCCGGCCGACCTTCTCGGTCGTCACGAGCTCGGCCTCCTCGAGCAGCCGGATGTGCTTCTTCATCCCGGTCAGCGACATGCCGAAGGGCTCGGCGAGCTCGCTGATCGTCGCGCTACCCGAGCCGAGCCGTTCCAGCACGGCTCGGCGGGTCGGGTCGGCGAGGGCTGCGAAGGCGCGGTCGACACCTGGGCGATACTGAACCATTGGGTTCACTATAGCACGCAATCCGACTAGGTCGGCGTTGCGATGAACCAGGACGAACGCCCAGTTGAAGGAGGAGATGAATTGAAGATCCTGCGCGGCAATCTCAATCGTTACCGGGTCGGCCTGCTCGCGGCCACGCTGATCGCTGTGCTCGGATTCGTCGCTGCGGGCTGCGGTGGCTCCTCTCCGTCGTCCATGCCGAAGAGCGGCGTCGCGGGCGCCCAGCACTCGCTGAGCTCGGTGGCGGTGACGACGCGCAAGCTCAAGGGTCTCGGCGTCGTGCTCGTCAACGCCAAGGGCCGGACGCTCTACACGTTCGCGCCGGACGAGCGCCGTCACGTCACGTGCACCGGACAGTGCGCGCAGTACTGGCCGCCGCTGAAGTGGAAGAGCTCCGGCAAGCCGAAGGCCGGCGGGTCCGCGAAGACCAATCGGCTCGGCTTGGACAAGAACCCTGCCGGCGGCCGCGTCGTGACCTACGCCAAGTGGCCTCTCTACACCTATGCCGGCGACAGCGGCGCGGGCCAGGCGAACGGCCAGAACACGAAGCTCAACGGCGGCAAGTGGTACGTCATCTCGCCGAGCGGCGCGAGGATCAAGCACTCGGCGTAGGCAGGCGCTGATGTCATCGAAGCGGCGAGAGGGACCGACACTGGTGAACTGGCGCCGGCTCGAGCTCGAGCAGTGCGGGTTCCCTCGACCGCTCGCGGCGCGTGTCGCGCGAGACGAGCGCTACGACCTTCATCAACTGGTCGAGCTCGTCGAGCACGGGTGCGCGCCAGGGCTCGCGGTGCGCATCTTGTCCCCGCTCGACGCAGACCTCACGACGCGATGATCGAGATCGCCCCGGAGCCGCCATCGATGCGGATGCGTGCTCCGTCCTGAATCGCGCTCGTTGCGCCGGACGCGCCGACGACCGCCGGCAGGCCGTACTCGCGGGCGACGACCGCGGCGTGACAGAGGATCCCGCCCGTCTCGGTCACGAGCCCCGCGAGCGAGGGGAAGAGCGGCGTCCAGGCGGGCGTCGTGGTCGTGGTGACGAGGATGTCGCCCGACTGGATGCGGGCGAAGTCGCTCTGGCCGGCGACGACGCGTGCAACTCCTTCCGCCACGCCGGGCGAGGCGCCGGCGCCGCTCAGCCCGTTGCCGCCCGAGCCGTAGAAGCCCTCGATGATCGAGTCGCGCTCGCGCTCCTCCGGAGGGTCGCCGAGAAACGGCTGGACGCCCTCGGCGAGCCCGCGCGCGCGTTCCTCCCGCGCACCAGCGACGAGCGCTCGCAGGTCGAGCGTCTCGGTGAGCGCTCGCCTGAGCTCTTCACGGTCGAGCAGCCAGACGTCGTCGACCTCGTCGAGGAGCCCTTCGCCGACGAGCCGCCGGCCGAAGCCGCGCAGCGCGTCGCGCGTCGCGAGCAGCCCGGGGTAATCGATGTCGTACGTGTGCAGCTCCTTCAGCGCGTACGCCGCGCGCAGCGTCTCGTCGGCGCCGGCGGGCGCGCCCGCGCGCGAGGGCCGCTGCGGCGCGTCGAGTGTGAGCCGCACTGCCTCCAGCGTCAGCCACGGCTGCTCGGCCTCGCGCGGCAGCGACAGCTCGTGCCACCGTGAGCGGCCGCCGTAGCGCGCGAGGAACGCCTCGAGCTCGCGCAGGAAGCGGCGACCCGGCTGCGTCGCGCGCAGCCGCTCCAGTGCCGCGGCCGCCGAGAAGTCGCGGATCACGTCGTCCACGCCCTCGCGCCGGGCGGCGTCGGCGAGATCCCAGACCGCGTCGTCCGCCGGGCTCTCCAGGCCGACGAGCTGCTCGGGCTCGGCGAGCTCCGACGCGACCAGCGCGGGGATTACGACGAGGAAGTGGATCGTCCACTCCTCCTGCACGAGCTCCCACAGCCGGTCGAGCACCGGCGTCGCGTCGGGCGGCAGCTCAGGCCGCAGCGACTCGAGCTCGGCGTTGATCTCGAGCACATGCGGCCGCAGCTCGCGCTCCCACCGCTCGGGCAGCGCACGCGCCGCCGCCTCGACGACCGCGCGGTCCGGATCCCATTCCGGCTCGAGCTCGCCTTCGTACGCCCAGCCGAGCTCGAGCCGCGTGCGGAAGCCCCCGAACGGCATTCGGAGCTCGCGCGCTGCGGCGTGCACACCCGTCCCCATCGCCTCGAACCAGGTGGTCGCCGACAGCGGCGTCATCTGCTCGGGGTAGTGCGACGGGTCGGGGAGCCAGGTGCGCGGCTCGCTCATGGCGTCGTGATGGGGCGGCATTGCAGGAGCCAGAGGGCGCGGCCCTCGAAACAGAACTCGACGTCGACGGGGCACTCGAAGCCGGCCTCGGCGCGACGCACGAGCTTCGCCACGTCCGCTGCTTCGTCGTCGCGCAGCGTGCGGACGGTCCCCACGGCTCGGGCACGCACCTTGCCGTCGAGGACGCGGTAGCGATCGGGCGTGACCGCTCCCGAGACGACCGCTTCGCCGCCGCCGAGCGCGCACTCGATCAGCACCTCGTCCGCGCCGGTGACGGGATCGCGCGAGAACGCGATGCCCGCCCGCGTCGCGGGGATCTGGTGCTGGACGACAACTGCGACCTCGCCCTCGGCGCCGTAGGCGCGAGCTCGCTCGGTCGCCGAGCGGACTTGTGCGATCGCATCGGCCAGGGTCGCGCGCGTGACGCCGAGCACCGTCTCGAATTGCCCGGCCGCGCTCTGGTGCGCTCCGTCCTCGCCGACGGCCGACGAGCGCACCGCCAGGGGCTCACCGAGAGCGGCGACGGCCGCCTCGTCGACCTCCTCGCCGACCGGCACCGCGACGAACGGGGGCACCGGCAGCTGCAGCTCCCGCAGCCGCACCAGCCCTTCTGCCTTCCCGCCGATCACCATGTGGGAGCCTCGCACCACCGTTCGAGTCTCGCCACCGCGGTCGAGAGCTCGTCTCGGGTCAGCGTGAGCGTGGAGCCGTACGGAACCCCGGCAACCGACGGCTGCGGCCGGTCGTCGGTGAGGGCGCTGAGCGTGAGGCCGTGCGCGACGACCAACAAGTGCGTCTCGGGGCGCTCGAGCAGCACGCGATAGGCGCGGCAGAAGCGGCGGAGCGTGTCGGCCCGGCTCTCGCCGCCGGGCGGAGCCTCGGCCGGGTCGTGCGCGGCGATCCAGGCTCGGTACTCCTCGAGCGACCCGCCCGAGAACGTGCCGAAGTCGATGTCCGCGAGCTCCGTCAGGACCACCTCCAGGACGTCGCGCTCGCCCAGCACGAGCTCGGCCGTCTCCCGCGCTCGCCGAGCCGGGCTCGTGAAGCAGACGTCGAAGGGCCGGTCGGCGAGAGCGCGTCCCGTCTCGCGCGCCTGAGCGCGTCCCGCTTCGGTGAGCGACGCGTCGCCGCCGACTACGCCCGCGGCTGCCGACTCGCTCTCGCCGTGCCGTACCAGGACGACGTCATCCATCCACGCGATGTCTAATTCAGCCCGAGCAACTTGGCGGGATTGTCGGCGACGAGCATGCGCACCTCGCTCTCCGGCATCCCCGACTCGAGCAGGCGCGAGCAGATCTTGCGGAAGGAGTCGACCGGGTACGGGTTGTTCGCCTGGCCGAGATCGGAACCGAGCGAGGAGCGCTCGGGCCCGACCCAGCGGATCCAGTCGACGAGCGTGTCGATCTGCCAGTTGTGGAAGCTCGACTCCTCGTCGTACATGCAGAGCGAGTGCTCGATCAGCGCGCCGAGCTCGGCGAGCGTCTTGACCTCGTCCTTCGTCG
>JAICJI010000055.1 GCA_025928515.1 Thermoleophilia bacterium | reverse complement strand
CTTCCATCGGCGCGGAGATCGCCCGCGCCGAGCAGGCATTGGAGCGCTACTACGAGGCCTTCGAGCAGGGCAAGCTCTCACCCGAACGCTGCGAAGACCGCCTCACCCGCCTCCAGACCCGCCTCGACGACCTCCACGCCCAACGAGCCGAACTCGAACTCGAAGCGCCACACGCGGCAAACGGCGCGCCCACGGCGGCCGACCTCGCCGAGGTCGGGGATCTCGTCGAGGAGGTCATCGCCGGAGCCAATCCGCAGAAGACGAAGCCGCTCCTCCAGTTGCTCATCGACGAGCTACGCGTGAACAGCCGCGCCGAGATCATGCCGACCTACCGGCTCGTCACACCGGCGGTTTGCGCAATGTCCGAAAAAGTGGAGCGTATCGGGATCGAACCGATGACCTCCGCCTTGCAAAGGCGGCGCTCTCCCAGCTGAGCTAACGCCCCGTCAGCACCCCAAGTGTAGAGATCCGGTCAGGCGGCTTCGAGCGGCGGCGTTCCGAGCTGCTTCGCCCACCACGCCGAGTCGTCACGGGCCGGAGCGGGCGGCGCCGGTCGCTGCGGGGGCTCTACCATGGTCCCTGCTGCGTCGGCGGACGCCACCGCCCGCTCACGCTCGTCGAGCTGCATGCTCTGCGTCACGAGCTGCGCCTGTGTCGTTCGCAGGCGGTCTCGCTCGGCATCGAGCTCGCGGGTCCGCGCCGTCAGGAGCGCGCGCCGCGACTCGTATTCCCGGCGCACGTCTTCCAGGCGCGCGCGCTGCGTCTCGAGTGCCTCGCGCGACTGTTCGACCTGCCGTTCGCGGCGCTCGACGTCTGCTTCCCGGGCGGCAAGTGCGCCGAGGAGCTCGGCGTCGTCCTGCTCGGAGCGGCGCAGCGCAGCCTCGCGACGGCTCAGCTCCGCCTCGCGGGCGGACAGCTCGAGCTCGCGCTCGGCGAAGGACGAGACAGACAGCTGGATCGAAGCCACGCGGCACTCCTTCCCGACGACGTGCCGCAGCGGTCGCCCCAAAGCATCTGCCCGGAGGGGGCGCCCGTCGATCCCCCGCACTGGGGATCGTTGTGCAGGGGAGTCGACGGGCGCCGAAGCGCTATGCGGCGCGTTCGAGACGTTCTTCGACGCGGGCCCGCGCGACGATCTTGTCGCGCTCGCCGAAGCGCACGCGTGCGCGGAGGGCGCGGTGCTCGTCCCAGAGGGCGTCGAGCTTCTCGTCCAGTCGGCGAATGTCTTCCTTGATCGCCGGGTCGTACTCGGCGGAGAGGCGATGCCAGAGCTCGGACCGCTCCTCGCTCAGGATCTCGATCTCCTGGTGGATCGCATCCATCGTTCTCATACACCTAGAAACGCCGGCCATGACGCCGGCATTCCTCAGGAATACCCGAGGTCGTCGAGCCGGTCCTCGTCGAGCCCGAAGTAGTGCGCGAGCTCGTGCAGGACGGTGATCCGGATCTCCTCCTCCAGCTCGCGCGGCTCGGGAAACGACTCGACGAGCGGCTTGCGGAAGACCCGGATCCGGTCGGGTAGCGCGCCCGCCCAGTCGCCCCGCTCGGGGAGCGGCACGCCCTCGTAGAGGCCGAACAGGTCGGGATCGTCCGGGTGCTCGTCCTCGACCGAGATCTCGACGTTGACGATTGCCTCGCGCAGCTCTGCCGGCAGCGACTCGACCGCCCGCGCCACGTGCTCCTCGAACGTCACCAGTGGGCCGGGCGCAGGGGCGGGCGCCGCCGGACGAGGAGCACCGTCGCCAGGCCGAAGGCGAAGCCGCCGATGTGGGCGAAGAACGCGACGCCGTTCCCGTTCTGCGGATGGAGGAGCGACAGGCCGCCGGTCCAGATCTGCAGCGCGATCCAGACGCCGAGGAACCAGAACGCCCGGATGTTCCTGATCAGGGGGATCCCGACGAAGATGAAGGTGAGCACCCGGGCGCGGGGGTAGAGCACGAGGTACGCGCCGAGCACGCCGGCGATCGCGCCGCTCGCGCCGACGTTCGGGATGCTCGCGTCGCCCGGCGTGCCCGCGAGGAGCGTCGCAGCGGTCTGAGCCGCCATCGCCACGACGCCGGCGGCGAGGTACCAGACGAGGAAGCGGGCCCGGCCGAGCGCGTCCTCGATGTTGTTCCCGAAGATCCAGAGGAACAGCATGTTCCCGACGATGTGCTCCCAGCTCGCGTGCATGAACATCGCCGAGAACGTGCCCTCCCACGCCGGCAGCGGGTGGGGCGGGGCCGGCACGTGGCAGGGGCCCTCGACGGTGCACGGGTAGTAGCCGTCCCGGAGCACGTGGTAGTCGACGCCGCGGCCGCCGAGCTCCCAGAACCAGACGATCGCGTTCGCGACGATCAGGCCGATCGTGACCACCGGGAACCGCCGGGTCGGCGGGTCGTCGCGAAGCGGGACGAACACCGCGGCAGTTTACGACGAAACTCGTCTTGACAATGATCGACTAAGGTTTTATCCTGGCGTTGCAGTCAGGTACGTGAACGTCGCAAGGAGGCAACGATGGCAACCATGGTTCGCTGGGCTCCGTTCAGCGAGGTCACCTCGCTCCACAACGAGATGAGCCGCTTCATGAACGGGCTGCTCGAGGGCAACGGGCGGACGAGCCAGAGCTGGGTCCCCGTCGCAGACGTCTGGGAGACCGAGAACGAGCTCGTGTACGCGTTCGACCTGCCCGGCATCCCCGAGGCGAAGATCTCGGTCGAGCTGGACGATTCGACGCTCACCGTGACGGCCGAGCGCGAGCGCGAGCAGAAGGTCGAGGACGGCCGCTACTTCCGCTTCGAGCGCCGGTTCGGCACCTTCGCGCGCACGATCGCGCTGCCGCAGGGCGTCACCGAGGAGTCCGTCCGCGCCGAGTACGCGAACGGCGTCCTCGAGCTGCACGTCGCGAAGCCGCAGCAGCCCAAGCCGCGGAAGATTCAGATCGGCGTCGGCGGCGGCGCCGCCGAGCCCCAGACGATCGAGGGCTCGGCAGAGCGGAAGTAACGAGCGATGTGGCGGCCGCTCAGGCGGCCGCCACCGCTTCCCCGATTCGCTCGGCGACGGCGGCAAGCTCGATCCGCTGCCCGGTCACGTCCTCGAGGATCTCGTCGGCGTTCGGCTTCTGCCCCTCCGACCAGAGCTCGCGGAGCAGTCCGCCGGCGTCGCGACGCGTGAACCACGCGTTGCCGAACGTCTCGCGGAGGTAGGCCCGGAGCTGCGCCTCGAACGCCCACGCGCGGAGGTACTGCGAGGCGTAGAACCCGTCGTCGATGTCGCCCAGGTAGTCCGTGTCGCTCGGCGCCACCTTCACCGCGTCGGTCAGCAGCTCGACGTACCGCGGGCGCATCGCCGTCTTGTCCTCGGCCGCGTGGAACTCGACCTCGTAGATCAGCTTCGCGCAGTACCGCCGCGTGAGCCAGAGCAGCTGCGCGGCGCCCTCGGCGACGAACTCGTGCGGCCGGGGGAAGTCGAGCCTGCGGTTGAGCCACGCCGGGTCGACGACCAGGTGCTCCATGAGGAACGCCCAGCCTTCGGTGACCGCGTTGTCGCCGAGCCGCCGCTCCTCGACGGAGAGCGACGGCGACGTGTGCGCGAAGTGCTCGGTATGGCCCGCCTCGTGGAACAGCGAATGCCAGTCGTCCGGGCCCCCCTGTGGCTTGATGACGAGCACGACGTTCTGCGGGATCTCGATGCCGACGCAGAACGCGCGCGGCGTCTTGTTCGGGCGGTCCTCGAGATCGAGTCGCACGTTCTGCTGCGACCGGAGGTCGATGCCGAGCTCGGCGAGCGTCTGCTCGAGCGCAGGCACCATGCGGTCGCCGGGGAACGCCTTGTCCCACGTGGCGCCGCGGAACGCGCGCGCCACGTCCCAGCGCTGCACGTCACCGAGCCCGATGCCGACGCGCGAGCGAAAGAAGCGGTCGCCCGCCTCGTCCCACAACCGCTCGGTCTCGTCGAGGAATGCGCGGCACTGCTCCGCGAGATCGTCGAGGGGGAAGCCGAACTGCCGGTACAGCTCGAGATAGTTCGCCGCTCCCAGCCGTTCGGTTTCACGGTGCACGACCTCGGCCTTGCGAAGGTAGAGCGGGTTCATGTGCTCCTCGGTCGCGTCGTTGCGTGCGAGCTCGAGCCGCTCCCGGATCGCGCCGTCGTCCTCGTTCATGATGCGCCCGCGCAGGTCGCGGTACGGAATCTGCTCGCCGCCGACCTCGACGGGGCGCGTCTCCGCCTCGGCGGCCTTCTCCTCCTCGTCGCTCACGAAGTTCCCGAGGTAGCCCTCGGAGGCGAACTTCCAGAGCTCGCGGACGTTGCTCCCGCCGCCCTCGACGGTCGCACCGAGCGAGAGCGCGGTGTCGAGCCGGGTCAACTCTTCGTGCCGCTCGTAGATCGGCGCGAGGTCGTACGTCTCCTTCTGGCCCGAGAAGTGGAGGTACGCCTCCTCGTCCAGCTCCGCGATGAAGCGATCCGCGTCGTCGCGCAGCGCGTCCAGCTCACGTTGACTCAGCGAGGTCGCCACGGCGCGGCCTAGGATACTCCCCGCTGTGCAGGAGATCGCCCTCAAGACCGAGCGCAAGACGCAGCTCGTCGACATCACGAAGCAAGTCCAGTCGGCGCTCGCGGACGCCGGCGGCGCGAACGCGGCGCTCGTCTACGTTCCGCACACGACCGCCGGCGTGACGATCAACGAGGGCGCCGACCCGCTCGTCGGCGAGGACATCGAGAGCGCGCTCGAGCAGGTGGTGCACGAGGACTGGCAGTGGAAGCACACCGAGGATCCGGATGGGCCGAACGCGCCGTCGCACGTGCGCGCGACGCTGACGGGCTCGCAGGTGCTGATCCCGCTCCGGGACGGGAAGCTCGCACTCGGCAGGTACCAGGGGATCTACTTCTGCGAGTACGACGGGCCGCGCGACCGCACGGTCTACGTCACCGGCCTCTCCTAGGCGCCCGCGATGGCGGCGCCCGTGAAGAAGGACGAGCTCCTCGACCTCGACGTCGAGTCGCTCGCGTACGGCGGCAACGGTGTCGCGCGGACGGACGGGTTCGTGGTCTTCGTCCGGCGCGGCCTGCCCGGCGACCGCGTCCGCGCGCGCGTCACGAAGGTGAAGCGGAGCCACGCGGAGGCGCTGGCGCTCGAGGTGCTCGAGCGCGGCCCGCAGCACGTCGACGCGCCCTGTCAGCACTACCCCGCGTGCGGCGGCTGCCGGTTCCAGGATCTCGCGTACGAGTCCCAGCTCGCGCAGAAGCAGGGCTGGGTGCGCGACGCGTTCCAGCGCATCGCCGGCATCGCCGACCCGCCGCTCGACGAGATCGTCCCGTGCGCGCCCGAGGTCTTCCACTACCGCAACAAGATGGAGTACTCGTTCACGGCGACGCCGTCGGGCCCCGCGCTCGGCTTCCACAAGGCGGGCCGCTGGGACGAGGTGCTCGACATCCAGAAGTGCTGGCTGACGACCGACCTCGGCAACGGCATCCGCGAGGCGATCCGCGACTGGGCGCGCGAGGAGGGCCTCGACGCGTACAACCAGGAGGACAACACGGGGTACCTCCGCCACCTCGTCGTCCGCGAGGGTCGCAACACGGGGCAGACGCTCGTCCAGCTCGTGACGGCGCCGGGCGAGCGCTTCGAACGCGGCTACCTCGTCGACGTCCTGCGGAGGTTCCCCGAGGTCGCGTCGATCCACTGGTCGGTGAACGACCGGCCCGCCGAGGTGACGAACCTGCCGACGGAGCTCCTCTGGGGCGAGCCGTGGATCGAGGAGGAGCTCTCGGGTCTCCGCTTCCGCGTCCGCCCGAACGCGTTCCTGCAGACGAACACGTGGATGGCTGACACGCTGTACGGGCTGGCGCGGGAGGCGGCGCAGCTGACCGGCGACCAGACGGTATGGGACCTGTACTGCGGCATCGGCACGATCGGCCTGTCGATGGCGCGCGACGCGCTGACCGTGTGGGGCATCGAGGTCTCGGAGGAGTCGGTGGCGTGTGCGCTCGAGAACGCCGAGCTGAACGGCATCACGAACGCCGCGTTCTTCGCAGGCAACGTCGGGGAGGTCGTGGACGAGCTGCTCGACCGCTCCGGCGCGCCCGACGTCGTCGTCGTCGACCCGCCGCGCGCCGGGCTCGCCGGCAAGGCGCTCCGCCGGCTTGGCGCAATCGGCGCGCCGCGGATCGTCTACGTCTCGTGCAACCCGACGACGCTCGCGTCGGATGTGAAGGCGCTGCGCGAGGAGTACGGCTACGAGCTGCTGCGTGTTCGGCCGGTCGACATGTTCCCGCACACGCCGCACGTCGAAGCGGTGGCATTGCTCGAGCGGACGGAGTAGGCTCCGGGCCGTCGAATTCCAGGGTACGGAGGGCGCACATGAACGAGATCAGCGCTCCGGTTGCGGCCCGGATACAGCAGGACGCCAACCTGAAAGTCCAGGTGGGTGCTCCGACGCGGCGGTTCCACCTGTGGGTGCAGGGCCCGGCGTGGCTGCTCGGCTTCGCGGCGGTCGGGCTCGGGTTCCTGATGGTCCTGCGCGGCTACGACTCGGCCGCCGGCTGGTTCGCCGTGTCGACGGCAATCACCCTGTCGGTCGTCGGATCGTTCCGCGCGCCGTTCTCGCTCGGCGAGACGTCGGTCAGCACGGCGCCCGGCCGGCACACGAAGCCGAAGCCTACGACGACGAATCCGCCGACGGGCGGATAGCCCCGAACAAGGGCTCGAACTCGACGATCTCCGTGTCGGCGACGCCGGCGCGGGTGAACGGGTCGTCGGCGACCGCCGCCTCGACGTCCTCGCGCGTGCCCTGCGCGACGATGACGCCGCCCGTCCACGGGACGCGTCGGCCCGAGACGACGAACAGCCCGCTCGCGAACCGCTCCTGCAGGAACCCCCGGTGCGCCGGCACGAGCGCCTCGATGTCTGCCAGGGGTGCCGTGTACGTCGAGATCAGGAGGAACGCAGACGCCGCCAGATGAGGTCTCCGTTTGCGAGCAGGAAGCCGAAGGACAGGAACGGCAGCGCGGGCAGCCCGCCGACGTCGGCGGCATTCGCCACGACGATCGTGATGCCGTACACGAGGGTCGTCGCGATCCACGTCCAGCCGACGCGCAGGCCCCAGCGCGCCGCGGCCGCGAGGAAGAGCGCATAGAACAGGACGTCGGGCGGCCCGAGGTACGCGGCGCTCCCTGCCGGGACGAGGAACGCGATCGCGACGTCGAGGTAGACGTTGAAGTGCTTCGAGGTAATGGCGTGGGTCGGGCCGCGCCACACCGAGATGATGTCGACGAACGGGATGATCAGCGCGACGAGCACCACCCACGAGAGGGCCTCGAAGAGCGACAGGAACGCCCACCCCGCGCAGACCGCGGCCCCGAGCTTCGCAAAGTTCGCCGGGAGGCCCCAGCCGACGACGCTGAACAGCAATGCGAGCAGCGCCAGCACGAGCGTCGCCGGCCAGATGAGCCGCCGCGACCACAGCGGCAGCGCGATCAGTACGAGCACGAGCGTGCCGGGCAGCACGACGAAGGCCACGAGCGCGACGTTCCATGCGTGCCCGATGTAGGGCAGGTGCGGCGCGACGAGGAACCAGGCGACGACGACGGCGGCGACCGCGACGAACGCGGCGACCCGTGGCCGGCCTAGTACGGCGGCAGCTCGGCCCACCACGTGCCGAGCAGCTTGAACGCGTTCCAGAAGCGCGTCTTCGCGGGCTGCTCGTCCAGTGACTCGTCGATGTCGGGCGTGAAGAGCGCGTCGATCGTCGGCGTGAACTTCTGCAACTCCGCCTCCTTCGGCTCGAGCGTCCGCGACAGCGGGAACTCGACCGAGTTCAGGAACTCGAGCGCCGGCTCGCCCATGGCGACGACGAGCTTCGGCTGCACGATGTGCAGTTCGCGCAGCAGAAAGGGGCGCGACTCGTCCTCGTCGCCGTCCGCGAACTTGAGGCAGTTCGTCCCGTAGATCGCCATCGGGTCGACGTGCAGGCGCTGCAGCGACTTGAGCAGCGCGTTGCCCGCGCGCCCGTAGAACGCGACGCCCTCCTGCAGTTCCGCGGGCCGCGGCGTGTGCTTCAGCAGGAAGATGTCGGCGAGCGGGTGGCCCGAGCCGACGACGGGCACTCGCGTCCCTGCACCGGCGTGCGCGACCTCGTCACCGAGAGCGTTGATCTCGGTGATTGCCTTTTGCAGGTACTTCTCGAAGATTTCGTCGGTCGCCACGGTCGAGTTCATACGCCCCACGGAGGGTTCGCCCTCAGCGGACCCGTTCCTTGGCCTGGGCGACCCACTTCAGTCCCTGCAGGTACGCCAGCGACTTCGGCCGGCGCAAGATCTCGGCCGTCCGGAGCGAGAGCAGGAACTCCTCCGGGCCGTCGAAACGACGCATTCGCACCACGCCGGTTCCGACGCCCTGCAACACGTGTGCGTCCGAGCCCGCCGCGGGGATGAGGTTGTACTTCCGCGCGAAACGCACGGCCTCGTCGTTGTAGCCCTCGAACAGCAGCCGCGCGTTGTAGACCTCGAACACGTCGATCTCGGCGAGGTGGCGCTGCAACGTCGCGCTGCTCGGGATCGAGTGCAGCCGGTCGAATGGATGCGGCACGTAGACGAGCCCGCCCTGCGCGCGGATCGCGGCGACCGTCTCGGCGAATGTCAGACCCCGCGGGATCTCCTCCTGCAGGAAGAGGCCGATCACCTCACCGTCGCCGCCCGTCTTGATCTCCTCGCCGGGAATGACGATCAGATTGCGCGTGCGCGCCCGCTCCATCGCCTCGAGCGCGCCGCCGAAGACGTTGTGGTCGGTGACCGCGATCGCGCCGAGGCCCTCCGATTCCGCGTGCGAGATCAGCTCGCCGACGTCGATCGAGCAGTCGTGCGACCAGTTCGTGTGCATGTGCAGGTCGGCGACGATCCACTCGCGATCCTCGAGCGGCGGGCGGGGGGCCGGCACGCGGCGCCGCCCCGTTACCGAGCCGTAGATCGTCTCGACCCGCTCGGCGAGCGCGTCGAAGCTGTCGAGCTCGGCGAGCTTCCGCCCCTCGGCGGCGCGCCGGTTGCGGAACGCCGTGTCCTCGAGCAGTCGCGCCGTCTCTGCGGCATAGAGCTCGGGCTCGCGCGCAGCGGCGGGCGGCGCGACGACGGCGGCACCCGCGGCCCGCGCCTCGGCGAGCACGCGAGCGCTGCCCTCCTCGCCGGGAACGAAGATCGCGGCCGAGCGAAGGACGTCGGCGCGGGCGCGGCCGTCCAGCGCGGTTCGGACGTGCATGCGACCGCGGAGCGCCCGCGGCACGACCGGGCGCGTCGAGGTCGGCCGGGTGCGCAGCAGCACGAGCTCCCAGTCCGGGTGCGACGAGAGCTCTCGCGCGAGAGCGCGCAGGAGCGGCCGCTCCGTGTGACGCCACTCCAGCACGACCGTCTTCCCCTTCTCCGCCGGGGCGAGCAACTCGAGGTCGACGCCGAGCGGCACGAGCTCGTACGAGCCGGGGAAGCGCTCGGCGGCGGCCGTCGCGATCTCGTCGGTCGGTGCGAGCAACGCGTCGAGCCGGCCGAGCAGCCGCTCGCGCCGCGAGCGCGCAGGCGGGTACGCGAGGCGCTCCGGCGAGAGGAACGTCGCGACCGTGAGCGCGCTCGCGTCGCGCAGCGCGAGATACGAGATGCTCGGTAGGCCCGGCTCGAACCCGTGCACGACGTCGAAGCGGCCTTCGGCGAGCGCGACCGCGAGGTTCGCGCGCACGCCGACTGGGACGCCGATCCTCGGCAGCGCAGGCCCGACGGCGACGAAATCCTCGGTGATACCGCGGTGCAGCGCACGCCGGCCGGCGGCGAGCTCGCGGGCCCGGTTGGACGGCGCCAGCACCGTCACCTGGTGGCCGCGCGCGCGCAGTGCGCGAGCGAGCCCGTCGACGTGCTCGTTGACGTCGTGCGGCTGCGACCAGGCGAAGGGCGTGACGAGGGCGACGGAAAGTGCCATCGTTGTCGACGAGTCTAGTGACGTCTCTTCGCGGGAAGATCGTCGCTGCGGCACGCTGGGGCATCGCGAACGAGCCCCGGATCCACTACGGCGAGATCCGGCCGGTGCCGCTCGCCCGCCGGCTGCCGCTGACGACCGACTGCTCGGGGTTTGTGACGATCTGTTACTACCTCGCCGGCGCGCCCGACCCGAACGGCCTCGACTACGACGGCCAGGGGTGGACGGCGACGCTGCTCTCCCACCTGCCGCGGGCGGCGGAGCTGCAGCGCGGCGACGTGATCGTCTGGGGCGCGTATCCCGGGCGCCACTGCGCGATCGTGCTCGAGCCGGGCGACGATCCGCTGCTCGCCTCGCACGGGCAGGAGCGGGGCCCGATCGAGATTCCGCTCTCGATCGAGTCCCGCATCCAGCCCGCCACGGTCACGTGGCTGCGAGGTGTTCCCTAGACGCCTGTCGGAGCGGGCGCCTCGACCGGAGCCTGACGGCGGTAGCGCTCGATGTACTCCTCCGTCTGCTCGTGCGCCTCGTCGTCGGCGATCTGTTGCGGCGGCGACTTCATGAGGTACGAGCTCGGCCCGACGAGCGAGCCGGCGACGCCGTTGTTCAGCGCGAGCTTCGCGAGCCGGACGGCGTCGATGACGATGCCGGCCGAGTTCGGCGAGTCCCACACCTCCAGCTTCAATTCCATGTTCAGCGGCACGTCGCCGAACGACGAGCCCTCCATGCGGATGTACGCCCACTTGCGGTCGGTCAGCCACGGCACGTAGTCCGATGGGCCGACGTGGACGTTCTGCGCGCCGAGGTCGTAGTCGAGCATCGACGTGACGGCGTTCGTCTTCGAGATCTTCTTCGACTCGAGGCGCTCGCGCTCCAGCATGTTGAGGAAGTCGGAGTTGCCGCCGACGTTCAGCTGCATCGTCTTGTCGAG
>JAICJI010000036.1 GCA_025928515.1 Thermoleophilia bacterium | reverse complement strand
GGATCAACGCGAGAACGAACCGCGTCCAGCGGCGCTTCCGGCTGCCGAGCGGGACGCTCCCGCGGAACCTCCGCTATGGCGGCGGCGCCGTCTGGGTCGGCCAGCAGAACGGAAACCGCGTCTTCCGCATCGACGCGAAGACCAACCGCGTGAGCACGGTGCGCGTCGGGAACGGCCCGCACGCCGCGGCCGTGTCGCCGACGGCCGTCTGGGTCTCGAACTCGAACGACAACACCGTCTCGCGGATCGACCCGTCCACCCGCGAGGTCGTCGCGACGATCCCGGTGGGCCGGGGCCCGGACAACGCCGCGATTGCCGGCGACGGGACGGTGTTCGTCCCGAATGTCGCTGGAGGAACGGTCTCGCGGATCGATCCCGCCACGAATCGGGTCATCGACACGATCGCTGTCGGCTCACGACCCTTCCCGATCGCGTTCGCGTTCGGCGACATCTGGGTGCCGATCTACGGCGGCCGGGACGTCGACCGCATCCACCTGGGCTAGATCTCGAGCCGGTAGATCGGGACGAGGCGCTGCTCGGTCTCGGTGTCGATGTGGGCAACGACCTCGACGTAGGGCTCGAGGCCGCTGCCGCGCAGCTTCGCCTTCAGCAGGTTGTCGACCTGGTAGAGACCGGACGAGTTGTTCATGCGGATCTCGATCAGGATCGGCCGCTCCTCGCCGTCGGAGATCGTCACGTCGTCGATCGCCGCGGCGGAGAGCGAGTGCATCGAGACGCTGCCCTTCTCGAACGGGATCCGCGAGCGGCCCTTCGCCATGTCGAGCGCGTCGGCGACGCGGACGATGCCGGCGTCCACCGTCAGCGGCTCGCCGTCGGCGCGATGGCTGATGATCGCCTGCAGCACCTCCGAGACGATCACGGTCAGATCCGGCTCGTCGTAGACGCCGTCGAGCAGCTCTCGCATCTTCGGCCCGGCGAGGAAGAGCGAGAAGTCCTCGTGGCCGTGCCGGTGGATCGACATGCCGACGCAGTGGAACAGCGCGGCGAGGACGACGACGATCTCCGCGTCGTCCTGCTCGAGCCCGAAGTCGCGGACGAGCCCCGGCTCGACGCCGTGCTTCGTCAGCTGGCGGAGGAGCTTGAGCGCGATGTTCGTGACGATCTGGATGTGCACCCAGGAGTGGTCGTTGATCTCCATCCGTGCGACCGCGTTGACGTTCGAGACGTGCCACCAGCCCTTGAGCTGGTTGTCGGCGTTGACGCGCTCGATCAGCGTCCGGAGCTTGCGGTTGCCGCGGACGGGGACGTTGATCTTCATCCGCGCGACCGCTTCGGCGGGCGTGAGGCGGGTCTCGTGCTCGGCCTCCGCGTCGACCGGCTGCTCGATCCGGTCTGCAGTCTCCTCGTCGAGGTTCGCGTCGTCCATCGTGGGCGCAGTCTGACGGATGGCGTATAGATGCGGACATGCACGAGCCGCATCCGGTCGGCCTCCTCGTCGAGGACGACTACCGCCGCAATCGTCTAACCGTCGCGTTCCGCCTGATCCTGGCGATTCCGCACTTCATCTGGTTCTTCCTCTGGACGATCTGGGTCGTCCTCACGAGCATCGTGAACTGGTTCATCTGCCTCGTCACGGGCCGGCCACCGCGCTGGTTCCACGGCCTGATGTGCGGCTACGTCCGCTACCAGGTGCACCTCAGCGCCTACATCTACCTCGTCGGGAATCCCTATCCGGGCTTCATGGGCGAAGCCGGCGAGTACCCGATCGACGTGAGGCTGCCGGAGGACCCCGTGAAGCAGTCGCGGTGGAAGATCCTGCTCCGCCTCTTCCTCACGATCCCGGCGTTGATCGTCGGTGCAGCCCTGGCGGGCTCGACCGGCGGGAACGTCTCGGGGGGAAGCTCGGGGCGCCGCTCACGTACGACCGGGTTCAACGGCGGCGGCGCTCTACTCCTCGTCTGTGGTGTGCTGGGCTGGTTCGCCTCGCTCGGGCGCGGCCGCATGCCCAAGGGCCTACGCGATGCCGGCGCCTACTCGATCGGCTACACCGCCCAGACAAGCGCCTACCTCCTTCTCGTCACCGACCGCTATCCGAACGCCGACCCGACGGAGATGCTCGTTTCCGTAACCGACCGCCCGCCGCGCCATCCGGTTCGCGTGGTGGGTGATCCGTACGACCTTCGCCGGTCGCGCGTCACCGTCTTCTTCCGGCTCCTGCTTGCGATCCCGCACCTCATCTGGCTCGCGCTCTGGGGGATCGTCGTCTTGCTGGCGTCAATCGTGCAGTGGTTCGTCACGCTCTTCCGTGGAACCCCGGCCCGCGGGCTCCACCGCTTCATCTCCGCCTATGTCCGCTACCGGCTCCACGTGTCCGCGTTCCTGCTGCTGGTCGCGAACCCGTTCCCCGGCTTCACCGGCTCGCCGAGCGTCTATCCGCTCGACCTCGAGCTCGAAGGGCCGCAGCGGCAGAGCCGCTGGAAGACCGGCTTCCGGATCGTGCTCGTCATCCCGGCGTTCCTCGTGGACACTGCCCTCAGCGGGGCGCTCGTGGCCTCTGCATTCCTGACGTGGTTCTACGCGCTCGTCAAGGGATCGGCCCCGTGGGGATTGCGGAACCTGTCGGCCTACGCGCTGCGCTACGACGCGCAGACGAACGCGTACCTCTACCTCGTCACCGACAGGTACCCGCACGCGAGCCCGCTCGAGGGCGAGGACGTTCCGACGGAGTGATCCTCCGCCGCTCGGCCGGTGCCCTCGCGTTCGGCGCCGTCTGGGCGGTCGCCGCCTGGTTGCTCTGGCGCTCTTCGCTACCCGCGTACCACCTCCCGCATGTCGACGAGCACGGGCTCTTCCCCGGATCCGTGCTGCACCGCGCGCAGCACTACAGCCGCGTGATCCGCCTCTTCTGGATCGGGCAGACCGTCACCCAGCTCGTCGTGCTCGGCCTCTTCGCCCGCTACGGCGTCCGCTGGACGCGCGAGTCGGCGGCGGGTCCGATCGGAACCGGGATGCTGCTCGGGATGGTCGGCTTCGCGCTCGTCTGGGCGGCGGAGCTCCCGTTCTCGGTGCTCGAGGTCTGGTGGCGTCACCGCTACGGCCTCTCGGGGAGCTACGTCGACGCCACGATCGGGAACTGGTTCGCGCTTGGAGCCAAGTTCGTCGCACTCTGCGTCGCGCTCGTGATCGCGATGGGCTTCGCGCGCGTGCGCCGGATCGGGGATCGCTGGTGGCTGCCCGCCGCACCCGCGTTCGTCGGTATCGCGACGCTTCTCGCCTTTGTCTCCCCGTGGCTGCTCGGGGGCCGCACCTTCCACGCGCCCTACGTTCCGAAGCTCGAGCGCGTCGAGCGCGTCCACGTGCCGGTGAAGGTGCTCAGCGGGTTCTCCGAGCCGAACGCGTTCTCGACCGGGCTCGGGCCGAGTCAGCGCGTGTTCCTCTGGAAACCGATCACGGAGGGCGCGTTCACGCCGCCCCTCGACCGCTTCGTCCTCGCGCACGAGCTCGGCCACCTCGCGCACAACCACATCTGGAAGTCGATCGCCTGGTACGCGCTCTTTGCCCTCCCGCTCGCGTTCCTGCTCTCACTGGCGGCGCGGCGACGAGGGGGGATGGGACTGCCGGAGGCGGTGCCTCTCGTGGTCTTCGTCTACGTCGTGCTCCAGCTTGCCGTGTTGCCGCTGCGAAACGTCGCCTCCCGGCACATGGAGGCTGAAGCCGACTGGTCGGCGCTCCGTGCCACCCACGACCCAGCCACGGGCAGCCGGCTTTTCCGGCTTTTCGCCGGCCAGACTCTGGAGGATCCGAACCCGCCGTGGTGGGATTACGTCTTCCTCGAGAACCACCCGACGCTGATGCAGCGCATCGAGATGACGCGCTACTACCGGTCCTACGTCCGATCGCATAATCATCGTTGACCCATGGAGACCATGTCGTACGCCGGAGGCGGCATTCACGGCGGAGCTCGCGCCGGCTTCTGGCGCCGCTTCGCCGCCGCGTTCATCGACGGGATCGTTCTCGGGATTGCGAGCGGGATCCTCAAGGCGATTCTTGGCAGCGGGCCGGGCACGGGCCTCGGAATCGTGATCTCGGCCGTCTATTTCACGGCGTTCATCGGCGCCGAACGCGGCCAGACGCTCGGCCAGATGACTCTCGGCATCCGCGTGCTCGGTCTGGACGACGGCGCCTCGATCGGCTACGGCCGAGCCCTGATCCGCTGGCTCGTGAGCATCGTCTCGGCCATCGTCCTCCTGATCGGCTACCTCTGGATGCTCTGGGACGGCGAGAAACAGTGCTGGCACGACAAGGCTGCGAATGACGTCGTGGTGCCGGTGCAGACCTACCCGCTGCGCTGAGCCGGCCTAGGCCGCGGCCCAGTCGCCGTAAAGGCTCGTATAGAGGCCCTGGCGGGCGAGGAGCTCCTCGTGCGATCCCTGCTCGATCACCTGCCCGTGCTCAAGCACGACGATCAGGTCCGCGTCGCGGATCGTGGAGAGGCGATGGGCGATCACGAACGACGTCCGGTCGGAGAGGAGCGTCCGCAGCGCCTGCTCGATCGTCCGCTCGGTACCGATGTCGACCGAGGACGTCGCCTCGTCGAGGATCAGGATCCGCGGATCGGCAAGGAGTGCGCGCGCGAAGGCCACGAGCTGCCGTTGCCCGAGAGAGAGGCGTGAGCCACGCTCGCCGAGCTGCGTCTCGTAGCCGTCCTCGAGGCGGAGGATGAAGTCGTGGGCGCCGACCGTCTGCGCCGCGCGGACGATCTCCTCCGGCCGTGCGTCCGGCTTGCCGAAGGCGATGTTCTCGCCGACGGTGCCGGCGAAGAGAAAGCCCTCCTGCGGCACGATCCCGAGCTGGTGCCGGAGCGACTCCTGCGTGACGTCGTTCAGGTCGTGGCCGTCGATCGTGATCCGGCCGCTCGTCGGCTCGTAGAAGCGCGCGAGGAGCTTCGCGATCGTCGACTTGCCCGCGCCTGTGTGCCCGACGAGGGCGACCGTCGTTCCCGCCGGGACGTCGAGGTCGATCCCGTGCAGCACCTCGCCACCACGGCTGTAGGAGAAATGCACGTCCTCGAACCGGACGCCTCCCCCGATGTGCGGCAGCGGTTGCGCCTCCGGCCGGTCGACCACGTCGGGAGCCTCGTCGAGGACGCCGATGATCTTGTCCAGCGCCGCTGTCGCGGAGAGGAACGTGTTGTAGAGCTGTGACAGCTGCTGGATCGGATCGAAGAAGTTGTTGACGTAGAGCATGAAGGCGAACAGGGTCGTCAACGCGGCGTGGGTCGGGTGCTGGAGGTAGCGGTAGCCGCCGTAGCCGAGCACGACCGCGAGCGCGAGCGTCGCGAGGAAGCTCACGAACGGGAAGTAGAGGGCGTTGAGGACGACCGTCTGCATGTTCGCGTCGCGATAGCTGCGCGCGACCGTCTGGAAGTTCTCCGTCGCGAGCTGCTCGCGGGTGAACGCCTGCACCATGCGCATCCCGGAGATGTCCTCGGCGAGCGTCGCCGTGACGAGGCCGAGCCGTTCCCGCACCTCCGAGTACGCACGCGACGAACGTGAGCGGAAGAGCGCCGACGCGATGCTCATGAACGGGATCACCGCGAGGGTCGCGAGCGCGAGCTGCCAGTCGAGCACGAGGAGGAGGATCGCGGTGCCCGTGAGCAGGAGGACGCTCTGCGCCAGGGTCGTGACGCCGTCGGTGACGAGCTGGTCGATCGCCTCCACGTCGTTCGTCATCCGGCTGATCAGGACGCCGGCGCGGTTGCGCTCGTAGAACCCGAGCGACAGCCGCTGCAGATGGCCGAAGAGCTCCCTGCGGAGGTCGGCGAGGATCCGCTCCCCGACCCAGCCGGTCATGTACGTCTCGACGTACGTCATCCCCCAGTTGGCGAGCCCGGCGACGAGGAAGATCGCGATCACGAGGACGAGCTCCTTGCCGGTCTTGTGCTTGACGGCGTCGTCGAGCGCGTCCTTGGCGAGCAGCGGCGGGGCGAGCGCCGCGGCGGTCGCGGTAAGGAGCGAGAAGAACGAGAAGAACGTGCGCCTGCGATGCCGCCGCGTGAGGCGCCAGAGCACACCCAGCCGGCGGCGCGTCGTTCCCCAGGACCAGTCCTCGATGTCCGAGCCGCGCACGCGCGTGAGGGAGCCGCCGGGCTGATGGACTCTCATGCGACCTCCTCCACGTCGGCGCGCGCCTCGACCGCGTCGGCGAACTGCCGCTCGAGCAGGCCGTGCTCGTAGATCTCGCGGTAGACCGAGCTCGTCTCGATCAGCTCGTCGTGCGTGCCGCGACACGCGATCCTGCCGCCGTCGAGGACGACGATCTCGTCCGCCAGCACGATCGTCGAGAGGCGGTGCGCGATGATCAGCGTCGTCCGGCCGCGCATCACCTCGCGCAGGCCGGCCCGGATCTGCGCCTCCGTCGTCGCGTCGACCGAGGCCGTCGCGTCGTCGAGGATCAGGATCCGCGGGTCGACGGCCAGCGCGCGCGCGATCGCGATGCGCTGGCGCTGCCCGCCCGAGAGCGTGATCCCTCGCTCGCCGATCACGGTCGCATAGCCCTGAGGAAGCCGGTCGACGAACTCGTGCGCCTGCGCGAGCCGCGCGACGCGCTCGACCTCGTCGTCGGTCATCTCCGGCCGGCCGAACGCGATGTTCTCGCGCACTGTGGTCGAGAAGAGGAACGGATCCTGGGGAATCACGCCGATCTCCCGCCGGAGCGAGGCGAGCGTCACGTCGCGGACGTCGACGCCGTCGACGAGCACGCAACCCGAGTCGACGTCGTAGAAGCGCGGCACGAGCGCGGCGAGCGTCGTCTTCCCGGCGCCGGTGTGCCCGATCAGCGCGAGCGTCGTCCCCGCGTCGAGAGCGAGGTCGAGCTCTTCGAGCACGGGTCGGCCCTCGAGATACGAGAACGAGACGTTCTCGAACCGGATCTCGCCGTCGCCGGCCGGTAGCTCGACGGCGGCCGGCTTGCTCGCGACGTCCTCCGGCTCGTCGAGCACCTGGAAGATCCGCTCGCCGGAGGCGGTGGCGCGTTGCGCCTGGCCGACCCACATGCCGAGCGAGCGCAACGGCATCACGAGCATCCCGAGGTAGAGGTTGAACGAAATGAACGAGCCGACCGCGAGCGTGCCGTGCGCGACCATCCGCGCGCCGACGAGCAGCACGGCTGCCTGGGCGAGCAGCGGGAGGAAGGAAAGCAGCGGCACGTACGTCGCGCGCTGCCGGTTCGCATGGATTGTCTGCGCGAAGAGCGCGTCGTTGCGGCGGGCGAACTTCGCTTCCTCGGCCGGCTCCTGCGCGAAGGCCTTGACGACGTGGACGCCGACGATGTTCTCCTCGGCCACGGTCGCGACGTCGGCGAGCTTCTGCTGGACGTCGCGCAGCGTCGGGTGCGCGATGTGGCTGTAGCGGTAGGCGAGCGCGACGAGGAACGGCGTCACCGCGAGCACGATGAACGCGAGCTTCCACTCGAAGAAGAAGAGGACGACGGTCACCGAGACGACGGTGAGGGCGTTCTGGAAGAAGAAGATCAGCCCGTAGCCGAGGAAGAACCGCACGCCCTGCAGGTCGACGGTCGCGCGCGACATCAGCTGCCCCGTCTGGTGGCGGTCGTAGAAGCCGAACGACAGCCGCACGAGGTGGGAGTAGAGGCCCTGGCGCAGGTCCATCTCCACGTCGAGGGCCTGCTTCCCGGAGATGAGCCGCCGTCCGAGCATTAGGACGGAGGAGACGAGGCCGAGCGCGGCGATCACCCCGACGTAGAGCCAGAGCCGGTGCTGGTCGTGCTGCAGGAGCGCCTTGTCGATCACGTTGCGGCCCGTGACCCAGATGAGCGCGATCTGCGCCGCCTGCGAGCCGATCGCGAGCACGATCGAGATCGCGAGGCCCCGCTTGTAGGGGCCGAGGAACGAGAGAAGCCGCGCGAACGTGCGGCGATACGGAACCGCGCTCACTGCCTTGAATGTACCGACCGAGTCCTACGCTCCTGAACGCGGGCGGAGCACCTTGTGAATGGTCGGCGGCGACCAGCGAGCGCCTGCCCGCCGCGCGCGCGACGATGTCCGGGCTCCCGACCCTAAGCGAGCCGGGCGAGCTCGTCCCGGACCAGCGCGGTGGCCGCGGCGAGCCGCTCGCGATTCGCCGCGTCGTTGAGCCAGCCGCTTGCACCCGACGGATGCGGCAGCGGCACTACCGGTGTTCCGTCCAGCTCGTAGCGCTCCCCGACGGCGGGCGTGAGCGACGCGAGGCCGAGCAGCCGCCGCAGCGCGAGCCCGCCGACGGTCACGATCAAGCGCGGCCGCAGCAGCTCGAGCTCCCGGTCGCGCCAGAACGAGCAGAGCTCCTGCTCGCGCGGCGTCGGCGTGCGGTCACCTCGGCCGGTCGGCGCGCGTCCCGGATAGCAGCGCGTGACCGAAGCGCAGTAGAACGTCGCGTAGAAGTCGTCCTCCTCGAGCTCGAGCCAGCGGCGGAGCGTGCGCCCGGCGCGGCCGCGCCACGGGAGCCGTTCCTCTCCTTCCACGATTCCGGGCGCCTGGCCGAAGAGGTACGCACGCTGGCCGGCTCCGGGTGCTCGAACCGGTAGCGACTCGAGCGGATAGCCGGCCTCGGCGCACGCCCGGCACCGCGAGAGGTCGCGCGCGAGTGACGTGAGCGAGCGATAGGCGGACTTGTGGGCGGTCACTGCGCCGGAGCGTAGGCTCAGCGCCGATGCTCCCGCTCGAAGCCGTCCCCAACTTCTCGGAGGGGCGCGACCGCGCGACGATCGACGCGATCGGCAATGCGCTCGGAGGTCGCGCGCGCCTGCTCGACGTCCACTCGGACGAGGATCACAACCGCTCGGTGTACACACTCGTCGGCAGCGAAGAGGAGCTTGTCGCAGCGCTCCTCGCCGGCATTGCGTGCGCCCGGGAGCGGATCGACTTGCGTCGCCACGAAGGTGCGCATCCCCGCGTCGGTGCGGCCGACGTCGTTCCGCTGGTGCCGATTCAGGAGGTCGATGCAGAGCGCGCGCGGGCCGCGGCGCTCGAGCTCGCCCGGCGCGTGGGGGATGAGCTCGCGCTGCCGGTCTTCCTCTACGCCGACCTCGCGCCCGGTCGCGGGCCTGCCTTCTTCAGGCGTGGGGGCCCGGAGGAACTGCAGCGGCGGATCGACACTGGCGAGCTCGCCCCGGATTTCGGGCCGCGGCGGCTCGACGATCGCGCGGGCGGGGTGATCGTCGGAGCGCGGTCCCCGCTGATCGCGTTCAACGTCAACCTCGCCGGCAACGACCTCGACGCCGCGCGGGAGGTGGCCCGCGCCGTGCGCGAGCGCGACGGTGGGCTACCAGGCGTCCGCGCGCTCGGGCTTCGGCTGCCGCGGGCGGGACATGTCCAGGTGAGCCTGAACGTCGAGGACTGGCGCAGCTCGCCGTTGCACGAAGTCGTCCTTGCGGTGGAGCGAGAGGCGAGCGCGAGAGTTCTGAACGTGACGGGCTCCGAGCTCGTGGGCCTACTTCCCGCGGGCGCGGCGGTCGCAGCCGCGAGCTCGCTTCTCGGAGTGGTCGGCCTCGATTCCTCACACGTCCTCGAGCTGCGGCTCCTCGGGGAATAGGCGGCGCGAAGTCGCGAGGAAGTTGCGATGTGTGCAGCACGTCCGGAGGGCTAGCGTTTCGGCAGGGGGTTGCGACACCCCTTGGGGGCACGTACGGCAACGTAAGAAGCGAACGGCGTCCTAGACTCGCTCCGTGGCGGAGCGGACGGCGATCGGCCTTACAGGCGACGACCTGACCGTCGACGACGTGTGGGCCGTCGCCGTCGACGGGAGGGGCGCCGAGCTGTCCGACCGTGCGAGAGAGCAGATGAACGCCGCCCGCGAGCTCGTCGAGCGCGTCGCGCACGGGAGCCGTGAGCACACGTACGGCGTCAACACCGGCTTTGGCCGCTTCGTCGCGGTGGCCATCCCTGAGGAGCACACCGCTGAGCTGCAGCTGCGACTCCTCCGTTCCCATGCGTGCGGCGTCGGCGATCCGTACCCGGACGAGATCATCCGCGCGGCGATGCTCTTGCGCGCAAACGCGCTCGCCAAGGGCAACTCGGGGGCTCGCGTCACGACGGTCGAGCAGCTCCTCGCGCTCCTCGAACGCGGCGTGCTGCCCGTCGTGCCCAGCCGCGGCTCCGTCGGTGCCTCGGGCGACCTCGCGCCGCTCGCGCATCTCGCGCTGCCGCTCGTCGGCGAGGGAGAGGCATGGTTCGGGGGCGAGCGCCTCACGGGTGGGGATGCGCTCTCGCGAGCCGGTCTCGAGCCGGTCGAGCTCGCGGCAAAGGAGGGGCTGTCACTCGTCAACGGCACCCAGTTCATGGCAGCGACCCTCGCGCTCGGGCTCGTGCGGGCGAAGCGGCTCGCGCGCCTGGCTGACGTCGCGTGTGCGCTCTCGGTCGAGGCGCTGCAGGGATCGCGCACGTCGTTTTTGCCGCAGATTCACGAGCTCCGGCCGTTGCGCGGCCAGAAGACCGCTGCGGCGAACGTCCTGCGCCTGCTCGAGGGCTCGGCGATCATCGAGGCCCACCGCTGGTGCGACAAGGTGCAGGACGCCTATTCGCTGCGCTGCGCACCGCAGGTGCACGGCGCCTGCCGCGACCTTCTGGCGTACGCGGAGTACACCGTCGGCGTCGAGTTGAACGCCGCCACCGACAACCCGCTCGTGCTCGTCGACGACGAGGAGCTCGTCTCCAACGGCAACTTCCACGGCCAGCCGCTCGCCTTCGCGCTCGACACCCTCGCGATGGCCGTCGCCGAGCTCGCCAACATCTCCGAGCGCCGCATCGAGCGCCTCGTCAACCCGAACCTGTCCGACGGCCTGCCGGCCTTCCTCACCACTGACGGGGGCCTCAACAGCGGCTTCATGATTCCCCAGTACGTGGCCGCATCGCTCGTCTCCGAGAACAAGTCGCTCTGCCATCCGGCATCCGTCGACTCGATCCCGACGAGCGCGGGCCAGGAGGATCACGTTTCGATGGGGAACGCGGCCGGCCTGAAGGCGTGGCAGGTCTTGGCGAACTCCGAGCGGGCGCTGGCGATCGAGCTCCTCGCAGGTGCCCAGGCCGTCGAGTTTCACGCGCCGCTCGAACCGGGAGTCGGGGGGCGTGCGGCGCGCGCCGCCGTGCGCGACCTGTCGCCGAGACTCCGTGACGACCGGCCGCTCGCCGGCGACATCGAAGCGGTGGCCACGGCGATCCGCGACGGCTCGGTGTTCACCGCGGTCGAGGCGGACGCCGGAGCGTTGGAGTGAGCACGACCGCGAGCCTTGCGGCGAGGGTCGAGGCGCTCGTCGGCGATCTCACCTCCATCCACGCACCGCACGGGACCGAGCTGAACGCGCGCCAGTGGTCGACCGAGGCACCCCTGCGAATGCTCCTCAACAACCTCGACGCCGAGGTGGCGGAGCGGCCCGAGGAGCTCGTGGTGTACGGCGGCTCTGGGAAGGCGGCGCGGAACCACGAGGCGTTGCGGGCGATCGTCGGCGCGCTCCTGGAGCTCGGCCCCGACGAGACGCTCCTCGTCCAGAGCGGCAAGCCGGTCGGCGTGTTCACGACGCAGGAGGGAGCGCCGCGCGTGCTGATCGCGAACTCGCTCCTCGTCCCGAAATGGGCGACCTGGGACGAGTTCCGGCGCCTCGAGGCCGAGGGGCTGACGATGTTCGGCCAGATGACCGCCGGCTCGTGGATCTACATCGGGAGCCAGGGGATCCTGCAGGGGACGTACCAGACGTTCGCTGCGGCAGGGGAGAAGCATTTCGGCTCGCCGGATCTGCGCGGCCGCACGATTCTCACTGCGGGACTCGGCGGCATGGGCGGCGCGCAACCCCTGGCCGGGACGATGGCCGGCGCGGCGATCCTGTGCGTCGAGGTCGATCCGCACCGGATCGAGCGGCGCCTCGAGACGCGTTATCTCGACGAGGCGACCGAGTCGCTCGACGACGCGCTCGAACGGGTGCGGACTGCCGCGGCCGACCGCCGGCCTCTCTCGGTCGGGCTGCTCGGGAACGCTGCGGACATCGTGCCCGAGCTCGCTGCCCGTGGGGAGGAGTTCGATCTCGTCACCGATCAGACTGCGGCCCATGACCCGTTGAACGGCTACGTGCCGCGCGGCTATTCCGTCGAAGAGGCGGCTGCTCTGCGCTCGTCCGATCCGGACGAGTACCTCAAGCTCGCGAACGAGTCGATCGGCCGCCACGTCGAAGGGTTGCTCGAGTACGTCCGACGCGGGGCGTATGTTTTCGATTATGGCAACAACCTGCGAGGTGAGGCGCGTGAAGGTGGTGTAGAGGACGCGTTCGCATACCCGGGCTTCGTCCCGGCCTATATTCGACCGCTCTTCTGCCGCGGTGTCGGCCCCTTCCGGTGGGCGGCGCTGTCCGGCGATCCGACGGACATCTCGGCGATCGACGACCGCTTGCGGGAGCTCTTTCCGGACGATCCGCTCCTGCAGAGCTGGCTCGAGCTCGCGTCCGAACGGGTGGCGTTCCAGGGGCTGCCCGCCCGGATCTGCTGGCTCGGCTACGGCGATCGCGCGAAGGCCGGCCTCGCGATCAACGAGCTCGTGTGCAGCGGCGAGGTCAAGGCGCCGGTGGTGATCGGGCGGGATCACCTCGACTCCGGTTCCGTCGCCTCGCCGTATCGCGAGACGGAATCGATGCTCGACGGCTCCGACGCGATCGCGGACTGGCCGATCCTCAACGCGCTCGTCAACGTGGCTGCGGGAGCGACGTGGGTGAGCGTCCATCACGGCGGCGGCGTGGGGATCGGTAACGCGATCCACGCCGGCATGGTCGTCCTCGCGGACGGGACCGACGCGCAGGCGGAGCGGCTCGAGCGCGTGCTGACAACGGACCCGGGTACGGGCGTGATGCGGCACGTGGACGCGGGCTACCCGGAGGCGCTCACCGCTGCAGAGCAAGGCGGGCTGCGGATTCCGGATGCTCCCGGCGACGCGTGACGCAGCGTCTCCTCGTTCGCGATCTCGCGCAGCTCGCTACCCCCGCTGGACGCGAGGCGCCGCTCCGTGGACGCGCACTCGGCGAGGTCGACGTGCTCGAGGACGCCTTCGTGCTGTGCGACGGCGGGACGATCGAAGCCGTGGGGCGCATGCGCGACCTGCCGGCGCTCGGCGGCGAAGTCGTCGAGCTGGACGGCCGCGGGCTCTGCGCGATCCCGGGGCTCGTCGACTGCCACACCCACGCGGCATTCGGCGGCGACAGGGTCGAGGAGTTTTCGCTCCGCTCCGGTGGCGCGAGCTATGAGGAGCTGCACGCGGCGGGTGGCGGCATCCGCTGGACGATGCGCGCGACGCGCGACGCGGGGGAGGGCGGACTCCGGGCCGCGGTCGAGCTGCACCGCTCGTGGATGCTCCGCGAGGGCACGACGACCTTCGAGGCGAAATCCGGCTACGGGCTCGACCGAGACACCGAGCTCGCGTCGCTCCGAGCGATCCGCGACGCCGGCGGAATCCCGACGTGGCTCGGCGCCCACGCAGTGCCGCCGGAGTTCGACGACGCCGACGCCTACCTCGACTTCGCGCTCGCCGAGGTGCTGCCCGAGGCTACGCAGCTTGCTGAAGCGGCCGACGTGTTCCTCGAGCGCGGAGCCTTTGACGCTGCCCAGGCGCGCCGCTACCTCGAGGCGTGCCGCGACGCCGGACTCGCGCTGCGGCTCCACGGCGACCAGTTCACGGAGTCCGGTGCGATCCCGCTCGCGGTCGAGCTCGCGGCCCGGTCGGTCGACCACCTCGAGGCTACCGGCGACGAGGGAATCCGCACACTTGCGTCGAGCGGCGTCGTGGGTGTGCTGCTGCCGGCAAGCGCGCTCTTCCTCGATCGGCCGATGCCTCCCGCGCGACGGCTGGTCGACGCCGGAGCCGCGGTCGCCCTCGCCACGGATTTCAACCCGGGCAGCGCCTTCTGCGAGAGCCTCCCTCTCGTCTGCTCCCTCGCGGGAACACAGCTCCACCTGTCGCCGGCTGAGGCCCTCGCCGCTTGCACGATCAACGCCGCCCACGTGCTCGGCCGCGCCGACAACATCGGCCGGCTCGCACCGGGTTACAGCGCCGACATCACGCTTCTGGACGCGCCCGACTGGCGCTACCTCGCGTATCACCTCGGCGGCCGAGTCCTCGCCAGGGTGGTCGTCGGGGGCGAGCTACGCTAGCCGTCCATGCCGACCAGGAAGCAGCGGCGCCGCGCGCTCAAGGAACGCCGTCACGAGTACGAGACCGTCTGGGTCGACGAGGAGGGGAACGAGCTCGAGGACCCGCCCGAGGACTTCGTCCCGGCACCCGAGAAACGCGACGGCGCGAAGCCCAGGCCGAAGGCGCCGCAGCGCGGCGGCCGGCCGGTGCGCGTTCCGCCGCAGCCGTCGTGGCAGCGCGCCGCGAAGCGCTCGCTGATCCTCGGCGTCGTGATCTTCGTGGCCTTCTACCTCGCAGGCGGCAAGAGCGGGAGCAACCGGCTGTTGGGCGCGATCGAGATCACGGTCATCTACACCGTGCTCTTCATGCCGTTCCAGTTCATGATCGACCGCTTCGCGTACAACCGCTGGCAGCGGCGCGAAGCGCAGCCGGGAACCAAGCGACCGCCGTCTAAGAAGCGCTGACGCCGGACTCGGCCGGCCGCTCGCCGCGGTAATGGCCCTCGCCGGTCCAAGGAGCGAGCAGGAGCAGCAAGCGAGCTCCGTCGACGCTCGTGACCGAGTGGCGCTCGTCGGGGTCGAAATGGAAGAGCGACCCGGCCGAGCCGTCAACCGAATTACCGCCGGCGTCGATGCGCGCCGTCCCGCCCAGCACGAGCAGGAGCGCGGACTCCTTGACGCTGTGCTCGCCGAGGGCCTCGCCGGCGTGCAACTCGATCAGGACGGCGCGCTCGGCTCCTTCCTTCGAATGCAGCACCACGGGCGACCGCGCACCCTGCGGTGTCTCGACTTCGGACAGCGTCCAATGGTGCACGGCGGAGCTGTTCCCGCACCCGCCGGGCAGCTAACCAGCGAGGCACTAGACTCGCCGCGATGCCGCTCGCAGTCGACAGATACGAGCTCGGCCCGCTGCAGACGAACTGCTACGTCGTCCGCAGCGGTCGCGGCGCGGAGGAGTGCGCAGTGGTCGACCCGGGTGGTGACGCGGCGGACCTCCGTCTCGAGCTCGCGCGACTCGGCACATCCTGTGCCGGGATCCTGATCACGCACGGGCACTTCGACCACCTCGGCGGCGTCGCCGACCTCGCCGAGGGGACCGGCGCCGAGGTCTGGATGCCGGAGGGCGAGCGCGAGCGGCTCGAGCGCTACCCGGAATTCGCCCCGGTCGGCGTGCCGGGACGCCCGCACCAGCCCGATCACCTGCTGAGCGGCGGAGAGACACTCGAGGTCGCGGGCGTCTCCTTCGAATGCCTTGCAGTGCCGGGCCACTCGCCGGCGCACATCGCGTTCTATGCCGACGGCGAGCTCTTCAGCGGCGACCTCCTCTTCGCGGGCTCGGTCGGCCGCGTCGACCTGCCCGGCGCCGACTGGGACACGCTACTCGCTTCGGTCCGGATGCTCTCCGAGCGCCTGCCGCCCGAAACGGTCGTCCATCCGGGCCACGGCCCCGAGACCACGCTGGGCGTCGAGCTCGCGCGCAACCCGTTCCTGGCTGAGCTGCGCGCTGTGGCTGGACGCTCCGGCGGCCAAGCCGCCGGAACCCGGCCCGAGACCGGCGACGCCTCCGGCGACGCCGGCGCGTGAGCAGCAAGTTCCAGGCGCCGCGCGGGACGCACGACGTCCTGCCGCGCGACCACCTGTGGTGGAGTGTGATCCGCACGATCGAGGAGCAGTGCGCGCAGTACGGCTGGTCGCGCGTCGCGACGCCCGGCTTCGAGGACACCTCGCTGTTCGAGCGCACGGCCGGAGAGGCGTCCGACGTCGTGCACAAGGAGATGTACACGTTCGAGGATCGCGGCGATCGCTCGCTCACGCTCCGGCCCGAGGGAACGGCGCCGATCGCGCGTGCCTACGTCGAGCACGGCCTCTCGCAAGAGCCGCAGCCGGTCAAGGCGTACGCGATCGCGCCGATGTACCGGTACTCGCGGCCCGGCCGCGGGCGTTATCGCGAGCACTGGCAGCTGTCGCTCGAGGCGATCGGCTCGGCAGATCCGGCCGTCGACGCCGAGGTGATCCAGTTCTATGCAGAGCTCCTGCGGCGGCTAGGCGTGACGGAATGGGAGCTGCGGCTCAACTCGATCGGCGACGAGAACTGCCGCCCGCACTACGTCGAGCGCCTGAACGAGTGGCTGGACGCCCATCCCGACCTTGTCGACGAGGAGGTCGCGCACAAGCGCGCAACGAGCGTCCTGCAGATCTTCGACATGAAGAACGAGCGGCTGCTCGAAGCGCTGGCCGACGCCCCGAAGATCGGTGAAGCGCTCTGCGACGCCTGCCGCGAGCACTTCGACGCCGTCAAGACGTACCTCGATCACTACGCGGTTCCGTACGTCGTCGACCCGGTGCTCGTGCGCGGCCTCGACTACTACACGCGCACGACCTTCGAGTTCGTGGGGCAGGAGGAGAACGTCAACTCCACGATCTGCGGCGGCGGCCGCTACGACGGGCTCGTCGAGGCCGTCGGCGGGCCGGCGACCCCCGGCATCGGCTTCGGCGGCGGTCTCGAGCGGCTCTTGCTCGCGATGGAGCGGGAGGGCGTGAGCGCAGAAGCTCCGCGGCTCGACCTGTTCGTCGCCTTCGAAGAGCCGGAGCTGCGCGGGCGGCTCCTCCCGCAAATCGCGCAGTGGCGAGCGGAGGGACGCTCCGTCGACACCGACTACGCTGGCCGCTCGATGAAGGGGCAGCTCACGCAGGCACAGCGGCTGGGCGCGGAGGCGGTCGTCGTCGCGCACAGCGACGGGACGTACGAGGTGCGCCGGCGCGGGGAGGAGGACCGCGTCGTGCAGAGCCTCTCCGAGCTCTGATGGCCTGGCGCGACGTCATGTGCGGCGAGTTGCGGGCGCACGACGCCGACCGCCGCGTCACGGTCGCCGGCTGGACGGACACGCGCCGCGACCACGGCGGCCTCGTCTTCGTCGACCTCCGCGACCACACCGGCAAGCTCCAGCTCGTCATCAATCCCGAGTGCTCGCCGGCCGCGGCGCAGATCGCGCACGAGATCCGGAACGAGTTCGTCCTCCAGGCGACCGGCGAGGTCGCCGCTCGCGCGCCGGAAGCGATCAACCCGGAGCTGCCGACGGGCCAGGTCGAGGTGCAGGTGGACGAGCTGCGGATCGTCTCGCGCTCCACGCCGCTGCCGTTCCAGCTCGACGAGGAGAACGTCGACGAGACCCTCCGCCTTCGCTACCGCTGGCTCGACATGCGCACCGAGCGGATGCAGCGCAACCTGCGGCTCAACCACACCGCGATCACCGCCATCCGCAACGTGATGGACGAGCGCGACTTCGTCGACGTGTGGACGCCGAGCATGACGCGCGGCACGCCGGAGGGCGCGCGCGACTTCCTCCTGCCGGTCCGCCTGCAGCCCGGGAAGTTCTTCGCCCTCGCCCAGTCGCCGCAGCTCTTCAAGCAGCTCTGCATGGTGGGCGGGATCGACCGCTACTACCAGATCGCCACGTGCTGGCGCGACGAGGATCTCCGCGCCGACCGCCAGTTCGAGTTCCGCCAGCTCGACCTCGAGATGGCGTTCGTCGAGCGCGAGGACGTGCTCGACGTGATGGAGGCATGCGTCGTGGGTGCGTTCGAAGCCGCCGGGGTCGAGCCGCCACAGCGCCCCTTCCCGCACCTCTCGTACGCCGACGCGATGCTGCGCTACGGCTCCGACAAGCCGGACCTCCGCTTCGAGATGGAGATCCAGGAGGCAACGGAGGTGACGCGTGACTCGGAGTTCGGTGTCTTCAAGAACGCGGCCTGCGTCCGTTACCTGGTCGTTCCGCGCACGTTCTCACGCAGCGAGCAGACGCGGCTCGAGGAGATCGCGAAGGAGTGGGGCGCGAAGGGCCTGGCCAACCTGGCGCAGGTCTCGAAGTTCCTCTCCGAGCGCGAGCTCGAGGCGTTCGGTGTGCCCGAGGGATCGACAGCGCTGTTCGTCGCCGACGAGGAGCCGGTCGT
The DNA here is from genome assembly GCA_025928515.1 of Thermoleophilia bacterium. Lineage (GTDB taxonomy): Bacteria > Actinomycetota > Thermoleophilia > Gaiellales > Gaiellaceae > Palsa-739. Next base: position 4,944 of record JAICJI010000036.1, on the reverse strand, counting down.
CGCGCACGTCCTCGGCCTGCTCCGCGTCCACCTCGCACGGGAGCTCGACCTCATCGACGCCGGCCGCGACGTCTTCCACTGGATCCTCGACTTCCCGCTCTTCGAGCACAGCGAGGAGTTCGGGGGCTGGACGTTCATGCACCACCCCTTCACAGCCACCGTGGCGGGCGAGGAGGGGCAGATCGAGGCCGATTCCGCGAACGTGCACGGCCAGCACTACGACCTGATCTGGAACGGCTGGGAGCTCGGCTCAGGCTCGATCCGGATCCACGAGGCCGAGGTTCAGCAGGCCGTGTTCCGCGTCATGGGCATGGACGAGGACGAGCAGCGCGACAAGTTCGGTTTCCTGCTCGATGCCCTGCAGATGGGCCCGCCGCCACACGGCGGGTTCGCCATGGGCATCGACCGCTTCATCGCCCTGCTCGCGCGTGAGCCCGACATCCGGCAGGTGACGGCATTCCCGAAGATCGCGAGCGGGGCGGACCCGCTGACGGGCGCGCCGACCGCGTACCCCGACTCCGCGCTCCGCGAGCTCGGGATTCGCCTGACCGACCCCCAGCCCGAGTAGCGGGCGCTACAGTCTCTCGGCTCGGCCCCGTGCGCCGAATCGGGCACACATGTAGATCCAACGCTACGTGAAAGGGAGCCGGCGTCCCGACGAGGCATTGCCGAGGAGGGCACGGCACCCACCTGGGAAACCAGGATCACATGGCTCGGTCTGGACGCCGGGGCCGGGCGCTCATCTACCGTGAGCGCCATGCACGAAGCCTTCGGAGACTCGAGCCGGAACGGCGAGTGGGCGGCCGTCCGTCTGCTGATCGACGGCGACCGGATCGTCGAGGCCGACGCGCCCGGTCTCGAGCGCGACGTTGCGGGCCTGAAGCTGCTCGAGGCGGCTTCGGTCGGCGGAGAGACCCTCGCGGCCGACGCGCTCGCGAACGCACTCGGTCCGGTCTTCAGGGCGTCCCCGTCGCCGGGGCGCGTCGCCGTCGCGATGAGCGGCGGCGTGGACAGCGCGGTTGCTTTGCTCCGGTCGCTGCCGAACGCCGTCGGCGTGACGCTCAGGCTGTGGCTCGACCCCGCCGGGCCGGATTCCGAGCGGGCGTGCTGCTCGCCCGAGAGCGTGATCCAGGCGCGCGAGACGTGTCACCGCCTCGGTGTGCCCCACGTGACGCTCGACCTGCGGGAGGAGTTCCGGCGAGCCGTCGTGACGCCGTTCGTGCGCGGCTACGCCCGCGGGGAGACGCCGAACCCGTGCACCCGCTGCAACGGCGGCTTCCGCTTCGCCGAGCTCCTCGCCTTTGCCCGCCGCGCCGGCGCCGGGCGGCTCGCGACGGGCCACTACGCGCGGATCGTCGAGCGCGAGGGCCGGCTCCTGCTCGCGCGCGGCACCGATCCCACCAAGGACCAGAGCTACATGCTCGCGGCGCTCGATCCACGCCACCTCGACCGGGTCTCGTTCCCGCTCGGCGAGCAGGACAAGGAGGCCACGCGGGCCGAGGCCGAGCGCGCCGGGCTCGCCGCCGCGCGCCGGCCCGAGAGCCAGGAAGCGTGCTTCCTCGCCGGCGACGACTACCGCGCCTTCCTCGGGCGGCAGGGGCTACAGCCGGCCAAGGGGGCGATCGTCGGGGAAGACGGAACCGAGCTCGGCCGGCACGACGGCTTCTGGCGCTTCACGCCGGGTCAGCGGCGCGGCCTCGGGCTCGCGTCGTCCGAGCCGCTCTTCGTCCTCGGCACCCGACCGGCCGAGAACGCCGTCGTCGTCGGCCCGCGCGCCTCGCTTGCGCGGACGCGCGTCAGCGCACGTGGGCGGCTCCACACTCGAACAGATCGGGTCGAGGCGAAGCTGCGTTACCGCTCGCCGGCCGTGGCAGCGCACGTCGAGCCGACGCCCCGGGGCTTCCGTCTAGAGCTCGACGAACCGGCGTACGGCGTGGCGCCCGGCCAGGCAGCGGTGCTGTACGAGGGCGACGCGGTCGTCGGATACGGCCTGATCACCTCATCGCACTAAGATCGCCAGAGGATGCTCGTCGCCGCGTTCACGTGGGGAGATCTCTGGCGGCTCGCTCTCGCCGTGTTCCTTTTCGCCGTCGGTCTCTCGTCCGCGTACCTCCTCGTGCGGCTGGCCGGAACCGTCGCGCGCGTTTCCGCGTTCATTCGGGGAGCGGGAGATTCCGTTATCCCGGTGATAGGCAAGGTCGGAGGCAGCGTGGACCGCGTGAATGGGCAGCTCGACAAGGTTGATCGGATCACGGACAGCGCCGTCGACGCGGCGGAGAGCGTCGACACGGCGATTCGAACGGTGAGCCAGGCGATCACGCGCCCGGTGCAGAAGCTCTCGGGCTTCGCCGCCGGCGTCAGCTACGGCGCCGCGGACTTCAGGGTCGGGCGCGACTGGCGGCACGCCGTGGAAGCGGGAAAGGAAGCAGCGGCCCGGCGCGAAATAGATCTCGCCGACGAGCTGCGGGAAGCGGGAACATGACGACCGACGAGATCCGGCTCGTCATTCCGGCTGAGGAAGATTTCCGGCCGATCGCACATCTCGTGACCGGCGGCCTCGCCATGCGGCTCGACGTGACGTACGACGATCTCGACGACCTCCAGGTCGGGATCGAGGCGCTGCTCGGGCTGCGGGACGACGCCGACGAGCTCGTCGTCTCCCTCTCCGCCGACGCCGGCGTGCTCCACGCCTCGCTCGGGCCCTTCCCGCCGGAGAGGGTGCACGCGGCGGCCTCCGACCGGAGTCTCGACCTGCGGCGGGTGCTCGAGACCGTCTGCGACACGCACGAGGTCGAGGAGCGGGACGGCGGCGTCTGGGTCGAGCTGAGCAAGCGGGTGGCGGTCGCATGACGCGCGTCGACGACAAGATCCTTCTCCGGCGCTACCACGAGGACGGCGACCTGAAGGCGCGCGAGCAGCTGATCGAGCAGTACATGTCGCTGGTGCGGTCGCTCGCGCGGCGCTATTCGTACCGTGGCGAGCAGCTGGAAGATCTGGTCCAGATCGGCGCGATCGGGTTGATCAAGGCGATCGACCGCTTCGACCTCGAGCGTGGCGTCGAGCTGACGACGTACGCGACGCCGAACATCATCGGCGAGATCAAGCGCCACTTCCGCGACAAGGGCTGGTCGGTGCGCGTGCCGCGCGGCTTGCAGGAACTGAACGTCCAGCTTTCGCGCCTCGTCGAGCAGCTCACGGTGCAGCTCGCCCGCTCGCCCACCATCCCGGAGCTCGCGAAGGCCGCCGGCGTCGAGGAGGAACAGGTGCTCGAGGCGCTCGAGTCGGGCCGCGCGTACACGTCCCTGTCGCTCTCGGTGGGCGGCGGGGGAGGCGACGACGACGACCTCGACCCGCTCGAGTCGCTCGGCACCGAGGAGCACCAGTACGAGGTCTCGGAGGACCGCGCGGTGCTCGCGCCGGGGTTCAAGGTTCTGGATGAGCGCGAGCGGAAGATCCTCCAGCTCCGCTTCTTCGACGGGCTCACGCAGTCGCAGATCGCGCAGCAGGTCGGCATCTCGCAGATGCACGTCTCCCGGCTCATTCGACGCTCGCTGGAAAAAATCCGCGAGACGATCGCCGAGGACGAGGAGTCGCTGGCCCGCTAGGAGTCAGGCGAGAGGACGCTGGCCCAGGCGAGGGAGTTGATACTGAAAAGTGCGGTAGCGCGAGCGGGTGGCCGCAATGACCACCCGCTCCTCATTGCTTCGCTTCTTGTGGCCCTTCGCTTATAGGCCAGCGCACTGCCCGGTCTCGGCTCCCGTGACCACGCTGGGGTTGGGCGGGGAGCCGTCGAAGCTGTTAGTTGGAATACCGCCCGGCCCCGGGAACGCGAGCGCGTTCCCCGAACACGCGAGCGTGCCCTGAATGTCATTGAGGCCGATCTCTATCGCGTCAGGGTCGCCCATCGTGTTGTTGTTCACACTCACCGCTCCCTTGACGGAGTCGCGGATGATCCCGGTCCAACAGGTACTTAGGCCAGTGACTGAGATCCCGCCGTTGACTTGGCTGTCCTCGACGTCGGTGTAGGGAGCGAACGGTGAGGAGTCAGTCGATTGGCAATCGGTACCGCCACCACCGCCTTGGACAGTGATTCCGCCGTTTACCGTCGTCCCGTGCACAACGATCGAGTCCGCGTTGGTCGCACTGATCCCTCCGCTGACGATGTCGTTGCTGCTTGGGCAGCCAGTGCCAACTCCGTTGCCGAAGTAAAGAGCACCGTGTTGTGCGATCCGGATCCCGCCCGAGACGTTCACGAACACGTTGCAGGGAGCCCCGTAGTCGTATGGCGGGAATCCGAAGAACACCGCGGCGTCGAGAAAGGCACCGGGGCCGACGGTGAGCCCACCAGTGATGGTGTAGGCGCCCTGCATGACGCAGAACCCGTCAGCGACGGTGACCGACTTGTAGCTGCCGGAGGGGATCAGTTGCGGAGTCAGCAGAGTCCCTCCCGAACAGGTGAAAGCCCTTGCACCGGCGGCGGCCCTCGCCACCCCCGGAGACAACGCACCAGCTCCGGCAAACAGCAACGACGCCGACATCACGCCTGCTCCTGTCAGCCGTACAGCCCAACGGGGCCTCAAGAAAACCTTCATCACTGCTCCTATCTCCCCTGAGGTTGATGCTCTTCACCCGTCCCGCCACCGGGTCTTCGCTAGAGCGCGACGCTCCGTTCGCGGCAGCGGCCGGGCCCCAAGACAGACGACGCTCGGCTACGAGGACCGCAAACACGGCAGATTCTCTACAGGCCCCGGAGCACTTTCAAGAGACGCCAGTCGAACGGCGCTGGCTTACCCCAGCGGCGCTTTCAGGGGTCGGTAAGACTCGGCGAGGGTGTCTGTCTGGGACGCTCGCCAGCCTGGTTGTCGCCGTGTGGGGTGTGACTCGTCAGGGGTTTGGCCGCTTGGTCGTGCCTTGGGAATGAACTGTCCGCTCGTGCGCGGCGGC
>JAICJI010000030.1 GCA_025928515.1 Thermoleophilia bacterium | reverse complement strand
CGCCGCGCACGAGCGGACAGTTCATTCCCAAGGCACGACCAAGCGGCCAAACCCCTGACGAGTCACACCCCACACGGCGACAACCAGGCTGGCGAGCGTCCCAGACAGACACCCTCGCCGAGTCTTACCGACCCCTGAGCTAGGCGGGTCCGAAGGGCCAGGGATTCAGGATGCTCTCTCCGCGGGGCGGGGGTTGTCCGGCGTAGCGCCTTGGGTAAACCTGAACGGTGACGCGGGGCGGATCGATGGAACTGCACCCTCCCAAACGAGAGCCAGCGACGCGCACGATTCCGAGTGTGTATCCGTTCTCACCACCGGCCACCGCCGCAAGCCACAGCACGTGGGCGCGTTCAAACCGAAACCAGCTCGTGACACCGTGGAGGGAGGCAGGGTCGTTGAAGTTCCGATCGACCGTCAACCTTCCGGAGCGGAACCTGGCCGTGGCTGCCTGCGCATCTGAGAAGAGACGTATGCCGAGCGCCATGGCACCGGTTGACCGTTTCTGGCGGCAGTAGGTCGTTCCGATGCTGGGCAACGTCGCGAGCTGGAGAGGGCGAGCGCGAGATTCCCGCCTCGGCGCAGCGCCTGCGACGAAGTCTCCCGCGACGACCAGAACCACAATTCCGACTGCCAGAACCGAAGAGGCTCTCTTCACCACGCTCACGGGGAGAGTACGACTCTGCGCGCTACGGCGGTCCCACGCTCGGCTGGGCCAGCGTCCTATCGCCCGACGGGCAACGTCAACGTGAAGGTCGAGCCCGCCTCGGCGACCGAGGCCACGTCGAGCGACCCGCCGTGCGCCTCCGCGATCGAGCGCGCGATGAAGAGGCCGAGGCCGGTCCCGGGCTTCGACGCGCCGGGCACGTCGACGCGGCCGAACTTCTCGAAGATGCGCGCCTGGTGGTCGTGCGGGATCCCGGGGCCGGCGTCCCGCACCGCGATCTTCACCGCGCCGTTCGCCGTCGCGGCCGAGACGCGCACCTCCCCACCCTCCGGCGAGTACTTGACCGCGTTCTCGATCAGGTTGCCGAGCACCTGCCGCAGCCGCGCCCGATCGCCGCGGATCGTCGGCAGCGCTCCGTGCACGGAGGCAACGACGGGAACGTCCTGCTGCGCGAGCGTTGCGGTATCGACGGCCTCGCCGACGACGCGGCCGAGGTCGACCTCCTCGAAGCGGTAGCTGAAGGTCCCCGCCTCGATCCGGGACGTTTCGAGAACGTCGCCGACGAGCTCCGCGAGCCGGGACGTCTCGTCGCCGATGAGCGCAAGAAACGACTCTCGTTGCGCTGCGGTCAGCATTCGCCAGCGGTCCTCCAGCGTCCGCGCGGCCCCGATCACGGCGGCCATCGGGCTTCGCAGCTCGTGGGAGACGAGTGACACGAAGTCGGCACGCAGCTGGGACAGCCGTGCGAGCTCCTCGACACGCCGTCGCTCGGCCTCGTAGGCGCGGATGTTCTGAACCGCCGTCGCCACGAGACGACCCAAGAGCGCGACGAGCTCGATCTCGTCCTCGCTGAACGCGTCGGGACGGTCGCGCGACAGCGAGAGCATCCCGACCGTGCGCGCCCCGAGCAGGAGCGGTGACACGAGCTCGCTGCGCAGGCCGAGCGCGAGGAGCTGTTCGTCGGCCGGGTATTCGCGCTCGGTGAGGTCGCGCCGCACGAGGATCTTGCCGTCGAGCACGCGCTCCAGCAGCGAGCCTTCGATCGGGTCGCTGTTGCCGGGCGGGAAGATCTCGCCGGCGCCGCTGCCGGCCGTCGCCATCGTGGTCGCGGTCTCGCCGTCCACGAGCACGATCGCGGTCCGCTCGAACGGGACGAGGCCTCGCAGCTCGCGGATGAACGCGCCGAACGCCTCGTCGAGCTCGAGCGAGGAGCCGAGCGCCCGGGCACAGCGGTTCGCGGTCTCGAGGACGTCGACGCGATGGCCGAGCTCGTCCCGCAGCCGCTCCGCCTCGGCCGCCCTGGCTTCCACGCGGCTCCGCTCGGCGTTGATGGTGTCGCGGAGGCGGCCGACGACGAGTCCCGAGAGCATCCCGACGAGGACGCGGGCGAACGCCGTCCTCCATTGCAGGCCGGGCCCGAGATCGTCGATCACCATGGTCGCGCCGACCATCACGGCGCCGCCGACGGCTCCGCCCGCCAGCCCGAAGCGCAGCGCCGCCGCTGCGATCGGGACGAGGTAGAGCGCGCGCCACGGCTCACCCGTCTCGAACGAGAAGACGGCGATGAACCCGATCGCGGCGGCCGCGTCGAGTACGAGCAGCAGCACACGCGCACGGCCTCCCGCAACTCGCCCGAGCTCGACCGCCGAGAGGACGCCCGAGGCGATCGTGACCACGGCGAAGAAGCCGACGACCGCCCACCCCCACTGCTCGTACGACGGCGGGAAGTCGGTCAGGCCGACGGCGATCGCGCCGACCACCACGAGCACCGCCCGCACGAGGACGAGCCAGCGTCCCGGACGATCAAGCATCTCGCTCCTCCAGCCGCGCGAGCGCCCACGCAGCGACCTCGCGCGTGGTCTCGTCCTCATCGTCGAGCAAGTCCGCCACGGCGTCCCGTTCGCCGTCCCCACCCACGTTGCCTGCCGCGACGAGCGCATTCAGCCGGAGCCGGCGCCCGTCGTTGCGCGGGACGTAGAGCCGGTCGAAGCGGCGTCTCAGCTCGTCGGGGTCACTGCGCAGCCACTCCACGAGGGAGACGTGCGGAGTCGCATCCGCCGGCAGCTCCTCGCCCGCGCGCCGCTTCTCGACGCCGCGGTTCCAGGGGCAGGCGTCCTGGCAGATGTCGCAGCCGTAGACGTGCGGGCCGAGCTCGCTGCGGTACTCGACCGGCGGCGGCGCGGGCGCCTGCGTCCAGTAGGAGAGGCAGCGCGTCGAGTCGAGCGTCCCCGGCTCGTCGAGCGCGCCGGTCGGGCAGGCGTCGATGCAGAGCCGGCACTCGCCGCAGTCGACATCCAAAGCCGGCGTCGGCTCGAGCTCGACATCGGTCACGAGCGTCCCGAGCACGACCCAGGAGCCGTGCCGACGCGTGATGAGGAGCGTGTTCTTGCCGTAGAAGCCGACGCCGCTCCGCGCGGCGGCCTCGCGGTCGACGTGCTGGTTCGCGTCGACGAGGACGCGGTACGCGCCGCCGAGTCTGGCGCCGAGCACGTCGAGCTTCTCCCGGAGCGCCTCGTAGGCGTCGAGCCAGGTGTAGCGCGGCAGGCGGCCGTGGCCCTCGGGGCGCTCCGGCTCGGGTAGCCAGTAACAGAGCGCAGCCGAGATCACCGTGCAGGCGCCCGGCAGGAGCGTCTCGGGATGGCACGACTCCTCGGGCCGCGCCATCGTGAAGCGCATGTCGGCGAAGAGCCCGCGCTCGCGGCGCTCCCGGATGTGGCGCTCGGTCGAGGCGTACGGCTCGGCCGGGGCGGCGCCGATCGCGTCGAGCCCCAACTCCTGCGCGAGAGCGTCGAGTTCCGCAGCGGTCACGCCGATAGTCTGCCGCGGTGCGCGCGGTTCGGATCCATGAGGACGGCGGCCCCGAGGTGCTCGTGCTCGAGGAGGCGCCCGATCCAGAGCCCGGGCCGGGCGAGGTGCTCGTCCGCCTGCGTGCTTCGGCGCTGAACCGTCTCGACGTCTGGATTCGCAAAGGGCTTCCCTCCGTGCCGAAGCCGCGCATCCTCGGCGCCGACGGCGCAGGCGTGGTCGAGGCGCTGGGCGACGGGGTAGCGGGCTTCGAGCTCGGCGAGCGCGTCGTCCTCAATCCCGGCATCGAGGTCGGCGGCGGCCGGATCCACGTGATCGGCGAGCACGGGAACGGCACGAACGCGGAGCTGATCGCCGTGCCCGCGACGAACGTCCACCCGATTCCGGACGGATTGAGCTTCGAGGAGGCCGCGGCCTTCCCGCTCGTCTTCGAGACCGCCTACCGGATGCTCGTCACGCGGGCCGGGCTGCGCGAGGGCGAGTGGGTCCTCGCGTGGGGCGTCGGAGGCGGCGTCTCGACCGCGGCGCTCGCGATCGCGAAGGCCCTCGGGGCACATGTGCTCGTCACCTCGTCGAGCGAGGCAAAGCTCGAGCGCGCTCGTGAGCTCGGAGCGGACGCGACCGTGAACCACGCGACCGGCGACGTGAAAGCGGCGGTCCAGGAGGCGACTGACGGCCACGGCATCGACGTGGTCGTCGAGAGCGTCGGAGAATCGACATGGGCGACCTCGCTCCAGGTCGCGGCGCCCGGCGGCCGGATCACCGTCTGCGGTGCGACGAGCGGGCCGAACCCGCCCGCGTCATTGCACCGGATCTGGTGGAAGCAGCTCTCGATCCTCGGCTCCACGATGGGGACGGGCGAGGACTTCGCGGGCGCCTACGAGCTCGTCGCGAGCGGACGCGCGCTGCCGGTGGTCGACTCGGTACTGCCGCTCGAGGAGATCCGCGCGGCGCACGAGCGGCTCGAGGCCGGCGAGCAACTCGGCAAGATCGTCCTCACGATCTGATGCCGTTCCAGAACCGCGTGACGCCGTCGGGCGAGCTGATCGCCACACCAGAGCGCGGGCTCGTCTACGGCAACCGTGGGCGCCTGCACGACGAGCACGGAGTGATCCGCCGGCAGTGGCAGCTGAAGCGCTGGATCTCCTGCCGGCTCGAGTTCCGCGGCCGCTACCGACCCGGCGGTCCGATGGCGCCGAATCGCTACACGGGTCTCTTCTTCCTCGACGACGCGACCGCGCTCGCTGCCGGGCACCGACCCTGCGCCGAGTGCCGAAACCCCGACTACCGCAGCTTCCTCGCGCTGACCGGTGCCGGGAGTGCCGACGAGCTGGACAACCGCCTGCACGAGGAGCGGCTCGGGCCGAAGGCGAAGCGCGACGTCACCTCGCTGCCCGACGGCGCATTCGTCCTCGTGGACGACGAACCGTGGGTCGTTATCGACAGTTCGCTCCTGTGCTGGACTCCGGGCGGGTACTTCGGCCGCCGCGCGGCGAGCGGCCGAGCGCCGCTCCTGACGCCCGAGACGAACGTGCGCGTCCTCGCAGCGGGCTGGCGTGGAAGCGAGCCCTTCCTGCATTCCGGCGGATAACGTTCGGAGCATGTGCCGGAACATCAAGACACTCCACAACTTCGAGCCGCCGGCGACGGACGACGAGATCCGCGCCGCGGCGCTCCAGTACGTGCGCAAGATCAGCGGCTCCACCAAGCCGTCCAAGGCCAACGAAGCCGCGTTCGAAGAGGCGGTCGAGGAGGTCGCGGCCTCGTCGATGCGGCTGCTCCACTCGCTCGTCACCGCGGCGCCGCCGCGGAACCGCGAGGTCGAGGCCGAGCGGGCGCGTGAACGAGCACGCAAGCGCTTTCCTGCCGCAGCGGCCTAGTCGAGCCAGATCCCGGGGGATTGCACCGCCGCGAAAACGGGAATACCCGTCGCATGGCGATGGGTCGGGTGCGCATCTGGTTCCCGGACGGGCCGAGTCACGTCGTCCCGCTGCTCGAGGCACCGCGGCGGGGCGAGGTGCTCGTCGCTACGGGCGTGCGCAAGGGAGCGTGGGTCGTGTCCGACCTGCGAGCGAGCCAGAGCCTCGACGCGCCGGTCGACGTCTGGGTCGAGGCGGCGTCTTCCGACTCGGACGGTTGACGGCGCGGCTCAGCCGAAGCCGAGGATGAACTTCGCGTCGTCGGACATCTTGTCCGGCGTCCAGGGCGGATCGAACGTGAGCTCGAGCTCGACGTCCTCGATGCCCTCGACCTGGCGAACGGCGCCCTCGATGTCCTGTGCGATGAGCGGGCCTGCGGGGCAGCCCATCGAGGTCAGGCTGTACGTCACCTTGGCCGTCGAGTCAGAGACTTCGGCCTCGTAGACGAGCCCGAGATCCACGATGTCCATCCCGAGCTCGGGATCCTCCACCGTGCGAAGAATCTCCATCACCTCGTCGCGCGTGGCCATGCGGCCAGTGTAGAGGCGCGTACGATTCCGCCGTGCTCGGCAGTGTCGGCAAGGACGGCTTGACGGTGCTTCTCCTCGTCGCGGCGATCGGCCCGGTGCTGGCCTTCGCCTGGTTCGCGTGGTGGTTCCTGCGCGCCGGCAAGCGGTACGACGAGCGGGAGCGAGCGGCGGGGCGTCGCCCGCCGCCCGGCTACTGAGCTCGCCGGCTACGCGGCGGGAGCGATGTTCTGGTTGACCCGGAAGACGTTGTCCGGGTCGTACTGCGCCTTGATCTGCGCGAGCCGATCGTAGTTCGCGCCGTACATCCCGCGGACGCGGTCGGGCTCGTCCATCGCGAAGTTCGAGTAGCCGCCTTCGAGCACGTACGGCTTGAGCGCGTCGGAGTACGCCCGGCACCACTCGGTGATCGCCCCGGCGTTCGCGGGATCGGGATCCACGCCGGCGACGACCTGCCCCCACTTCGCATGCCGATAGCCCCACGCCGTCTCGTCGTTGCCCACGCGCGACGCGGCTCCGTCGATCGAGTAGAGGTGCATCGTCGACTTCCAGGTCGGCACGCTCTCGTGGAAGCGGACGTGGACGTCGATCGCGTCGTCCGGGATCTCCTCGACGAAGTCGCCGCGCCAGTACCACTGGTCGCCGGGCGAATAGACGCCGTCGAAGGCCGTGTTCCACACCGGCACCGGCACCGGCCCGACGCCGTCGAGCAGCGGGGTGCCGAACGAGCGCGCCTCGCGCAACGCCGCGGATTCCTCCTCGCCGGCCTGCGTGACGACGAGCGCCGCGGTCTTGCGCAGATGGAGCTCCTCGGGGAACGGCGGCCCTGGCGGAACGGACACGAGCCCGTACCAGATGCCGAGCTCGTCGGGCTGCGCGGGCACGAACTCGCGGTACCAGCGGAGCACGTCCGCCGCGTCGTCGAGGTCGTACAGCACCGGGCCCGCGAGAACGACCGAGGCGGGATGCAGGCGGAACGTGAACTCGGTCACGACGCCGAAGTTGCCGCCGCCGCCGCGCAGCGCCCAGAAGAGATCCGGCTCGCGCTCGGCGTCCGTCTGCACGACCGAGCCGTCGGCGAGCACGACGGTCGCTGCGACGAGGTTGTCGATCGTGAGGCCCATCGTCCGCGAGAAATGGCCGATGCCGCCGCCGAGCGTGAGGCCACCGACCCCGGTGGTGCCGATGATCCCGACCGGCAGCGTGAGCCCGTGCTGGTGCGTCGTCTCGAGCACGTCCTTCAGGAGCGCGCCGCCACCGACGCGGGCAAGCTCTCCGTCAATCGTCACCTGATTCATCTGGGAGAGGTCGATCACGAGCCCGTCGTCGACGGAGCCCAGGCCGGCGCCGTTGTGCCCGCCGCTGCGGATCGCGATCGGCAGCCCCTGCTCGCGGCCGTAGCCGATCGCGGCGGCGACGTCGCCTTCGTCGACGCAGTACACGATCGCCGCGGGGCGCTTGTCGATCATGGCGTTGAAGAGCGCGCGTGAGTCGTCGTAATCGGACGCTTCCGCGCCGACGACGCGTCCCTTGACGGCCGACGCCAGGCCCTCGACCGATACAGCCATCTTCTTTGCCCTCCCGAGTTGTTTGCGGGCGATGCTACGCCGCCCGTGTGCGAAATGGAACCGCTTGACTAACTAGACGCCCGGGAGGCGCACTTCTTCCCGCCGCTCGCGGGCAAAGAAGTGGATGCCGTCGACGAATCGCACCCAGTTGCAGCGCGTGCACATGAGGAGGGAGTGCGTGCGGGCGCTGTCGGCGAGGAAGCGGACCCCCCGCAGGAGGTCACCGTTCGAGACGCCCGTGGCGGCGACGATCACCTCTCCGGGCGCGAGGTCCTCCGTGGTGAAGACGCGCTCGTAGTCGTGGATCCCGGCTTCCCGCAGCTCGTCGATCTCGCGGCGGGAGGTGGGCCAGAACTGCGCCTGGAGCTCGCCGCCGAGGCAGCGGAGCGCGGCGGCCGAGAGCACAGCCTGCCGCGTGCCGCCGATCCCGATCGCGAGGTGGTCGTTCGTGCCGCGGATCGCCGCGGAGATCGCGGCCGTCACGTCGCCGTCCTGGATCAGCTTGATCCGCGCGCTCGAGTTGCGGATCTCCTCGATCAGGTCGTGGTGCCGGGGACGGTCGAGGACGATCGTCGTCACGTCGTTGACACGCCGCCCGAACGCCTCCGCGATGGCCTCGATGTTGTCGCCGACCGGACGCAGCAGGTCGATGGAACCGCGGGCGCGCGGCCCGACGGCCATCTTCCGCATGTAGATGTCCGGCAGGGTGGTGAAGCGGCCGGGATCGCCGACCGCGATCATCGACATCGCGCCGTTGCCGCCGCGCGCGACGACGCCGCGGCCCTCGAGCGGATCGAGCGCGAGGTCGACCTCCTTCCCGCCGGCGCCGACGATGGCGCCTGGAGTGAGGCCGCCGGAGTCGTCGTGCGACCCGAAGACGACGCGGCCGCTGAGCGGGAGCAGGTCGAGTGTCGCGCGCATGCCGGTCGCGGCCGACTCCTCGGCGGCATCCTCGTCGTCACGGCCGAGCCAGCGGGCGGACGCGAGCGCCGCGCGCTCGGTCGCCCGCAGGTACGCCTGGCACTGGCAGGGCCGGTCGTCCTCGGCCGCGTATTCCGCTGTCTCGCTCACCGGGTGACCGTCCGGCTTTGCTCGGCCGCGTCGAGGACGAGATCCGCGACGGTGCGGGCAGCCTTGTCCGCGTTCTCGTTCTCGATCACCGGCACGCCCTCGCGGTGCGCCCGCGCGACGACGTGCTCCTGCAGCCGCCGGATGTCGGCGAAGCGCTCGAGGTACCGGGATTCGGGTCGCTCCGACGAGTCCTCGTCGCGGAAGTGGAAGTGGCGGAGGTGCTCTTCCTCGTCCTCGATCGAGAGCACGACGAACACGGAGACGGCGAGCTCAGGCCGCGGCAGCTCGACCATCCCGGGCACGAGGTGGACGCCTTCGAGCACGAGCGACCAGCCCTCCTCGAATGCGCGGTCGGACGAGGCGCTGACCCCGACGAGGACGTTCCTCGCCTGCTGCAGGAACCCGAACGCGAGCGGGTCGTCGGCGTCCGGGTAGACGTCGCCCGCCTCGAAGCTCGACTGATGGATCGAGGGCATGAAGGCCCGCGAAAAGAAGGCCCGCATCGTCTGCCGCACGAAGTCGGTCGAGGTGACCCGCGTGATGCCGAACCGGTACGCGAGCTCGGAGGCGACGGTCGACTTGCCGGTGCCCGTTGCGCCGCCTATGAAGACCATGATCGGCAGGTCGAGCTCGCGGAGCTCCTGGTACCGCCGGAGGCGCTTGATCGACTCGTGCCCCTCCTCCTCGCCGAGCACGTCTACCGCGAGCGCTTCGAGCCGCTCGACCTCGATCTCGATCAGGCCTCGCTCGATCAGCTCGTCGCCGACCCGGCTCGCGAGCGCGTACGCGCGATGGCCGGCGACGCCGGCCGCCATCAGCGAGCGCGCCATCAGCCCGCGCGAATACGGGAGACCGAGCTCTCCGCCGCCGAGCGGCAGCGGCATGATGCGGCGCGGCTCGTTCACGCGCGGCTCCGGTCGGGGACGAGACCCTGCAGGCGCTCGTCGAGCTCGTCAGAGACGACGTCGTTCGCGGCGAGGACGAGCTCGGCTCCGCGCGAGAGCGCGGCCTCCGCGACGACGTCGACGGCGGCGGCCTTGAGCTCCACGAGATACACCTCCGCGTCGACGCGCTCGAGCTCCTCCCGCAGAGCGTCCCGCCGCGCCAGGTTGCGCGAGACGTGGACGACGTCGGCGTCGAGCCCGTCGGTCGGCGCCGGGCCGGTCGTGAAGACGGCGGTGCGGCGCCCGGCGAGCGGCTCGGCCGGCCGCAGGCGAAGCTCGACCGCGACGATTGGGACATCGGAGATCGAGCGGATCGCCTCCCGGTCGGCGCCGCCCGTGTCCACGATGAGGTCGGAGACGAGGACGCGATAGGCGTTGAGGCCGGCGCGCGCGTCGTGATTGCCGTTCGTGACGAGGATGCGCGCGTCTGCGGCGATCGGAGGCAGCGCGGCGCCGCTGCCGTCGAAGACGAGCAGCTCGGGGTCGAGCTGCGCCACCGCAAGCTGCGCTCCCTCGAGCACATTCGACGCGAACGGTGCGCCTGCAAGCCCTCCCCCGGCCCGCCGGCAGCCGACGGCCGGCACGCCGGCGAGCGCAGCGGCTTCGAGGTGGTCGGACGCCGCGTGCCTGCCCGAGCGCGAGAGCGCGACCAGATCGTCGAGCGACGGAGGCTCCTCGACGAGCTCCGGCTCTGCCGGGCCGCCGCGGCCCATCGCCACGACGACGACGCGGCGCTCCCGCGCGAGAACGCGCGCGACGTGGCCGGCGACCGCCGTCTTCCCGATCCGCTTGCCCAGGCCGATCAGGGCGAGCGACGGAACCTCGATCGGATCGAGTGGCGGCGGGTCGAACCGGAAGTCGGCGCCGAGGTAGGGCAACCCGAGCGCGAGTGCTCGAGACGCCCACAGCATCCGCTCGCGCGGCCCGAGCACCGGCTCGTCGGAGAGGTCGACCACGAGGTCGGCCTCCACGGCAGCGAGGGCGTCGACCAGCGGAACGTCGTACTCCTCGCCACCCCGCAGCTTCTCGGTCCCGCCGACGAGCAGTGCGCCAACGACGTCGTACGGAAGCGCGGCGAGGGCGTCCCGGACGACCGGCACGTAGTGCTCGCCGTCGATCAGCACCAGCGCGCGCTCACTCATGTCGACCGCACCTCGTCCTCGATGCGGGCCGTGTACTTCTCGTACGTCTTCGCCTCGGTCGAGAACTGGATGATCTTCTCCTGCGCGTGGAACGGGTAGCGGCGCCAGACGTCGACGTGCGTGCCCTCGACCTCGACGACGTTGTAACAGGGCCGCCCCTTCCCTCTCAGGCGCGACGAGGAGACCGTGCCGGCGTTGACGACGAAGAGATCCTCGAGCCGCCAGGCATACGGGACGTGCTTGTGGCCGGCGAGCACGAGGTCGACCCCGGCGCGCTGCAGGCACTCGAGCGTGTCGCCGGCGTCGTTGACGATGTTGCGCTCGCGACCGGTGCCCGGCACCGGCAGCAGGTGATGGTGGAGGACGAACACCCGCAGGTCCGGCGCACCGGCAAATGCCTCCTCGATCATGCGATAGCGCCCGCGGCCGACCTGGCCGTTGTCGAGGTCGGGCTCGCTCGAGTCGACCGCGACGATCGTCGCCCGACCGACATTCAGCACCGAGTTGCGGTTGCCGAACAGCTCCTCGAAATGGACGTAGCCGACGTTGCGCGAGTCGTGGTTGCCCGGGATCACGACCATCGCCTCGCAGTCGACGCGGTTGAGGTAGTCGCGCGCGAGCACGTACTCGTCCTTGAAGCCGTGCGAGGTGAGGTCGCCGGAGATCACGACGACGTCCGGCTCCATCTCGTTCACCTCGGCGATCGCGCGCTCGAGGTGCTGCGGCAGGAAGAACTGCTGCCCGCAATGCAGGTCCGAGAGCTGCACGATCCGGAACATCGCGCGAAGGCTACGCGGTCAGCGCTTCAAAGCGATAACGCGAGGAAGCGCTCGATCATCGCATTCACCTGCTCGGGCACCTCGATCTGCTGGAAATGGCCCGCTCCGACGGTGATTCCGACCGCCAGGTCCGGCTTGATCTCGCGCAGCCGGTGGACGTCGGTGCCCTCGTCGACATCCGTTCGGAGCAGCAGCACGGGCAGCTTGCAGCGCGCGAGCGGCTCGCGTCCGTCCCATTCGCCGACACCGCGGATGACCGCCGCCGCGACACGCTGGGGGACAGCGCACATGAGCTCGACGATCCAGCGGGCGGTCTCCTCGTCGCGGGCGCCCATGTCGTGCACGTACTCGCGGCGGATCTCCTCGCCGTCCGGCCCGTCGAGCTGCTCGGCGAAGCCGCGAAAGAACTCGACGGTCTCCGGCACCGGCGCGATCGGCCCTGGATCGACGAGGACGAGCGCGCTCGGCAGCGACGGATGACGTGCGCCCAGCTCGACCCCGATCATCCCGCCGAGGCTGTGCCCCACCACGACCGGCTGCTCGATCCCGACCTCGGCGCAAAGCGCGGCCACGTCGTCGGCGAGCTCCGGGATCGAGTAGCCGCCGACAGGCTGGTCGCTCCGCCCGACGCCGCGCAGGTCGTACGACGTCACGGCGTGCGTGCGCGAGAAGTGGTCGAACTGCGGCTGGAAGGCCGAGTGGTCGCAGCACCAGCCGGAGACGAAGAGCAGCTCGGGAGCTCCCGTCCCGGCACGCTCGTAGTACAGCCTGACGTCGGCGAGGTCGGCGAACGGCACGACGCTGCCATCGTCTCACCGGAAGCTCAGAAGATCCAGGTCACGGGGTAGTACAGAGCGGCGGCGACGAGCCCGGCCGCCGGCAGTGTCAGGAGCCAGGCGACGACGATGTTGCCGGCGACGCCCCAGCGGACCGCCGAGACGCGCCGGGTCGCCCCCGCGCCCATCACCGAGCCCGAGACGACGTGCGTGGTCGAGATCGGGAAGCCGTAGTGGGTTCCGGCCCAGAGCGTCGACCCGGCGGCGATCTGCGCAGCGAAACCGTGCTCCGGCTGCAGGCCGTAGATGCGCTGGCCAAGCGTGCGGATGATGCGCCAGCCGCCCGCGTAGGTTCCTGCGGCGATGGTCAGCCCCGCTGCGATCTTCACCCACGTCGGGATGTAGAAGCTCGAGATCGAGCCGTGCGTGTACAGCGCGAGCGCGATCACGCCCATCGTCTTCTGGGCGTCGTTCGCCCCGTGGGTGAACGCGACCCAGGTGCCCGAGACGAGCTGACCGAGGCGGAAGCCGCGGTTCGCGACGCCGGGCGTGAGGCGGTGGAAGAGCCGGTAGATCACGACGAGGAGCACGAACGCGCCGGCGAAGCCGATCAGCGGCGAGGCGGCGCCGGGGATGATCACCTTCTGCCAGATCCCGGACCAGTCGACTCCTTTCGACCCCGACTGGACGAGCGCCGCGCCGACGAGGCCGCCGATGAGCGCGTGCGTCGAGCTCGACGGCAGGCCGACCCACCAGGTGAGGAGATTCCACGCGATCGCGCCGAACAGCGCGGCGAGCACCGTGTGCTCGGTAGCGAGGCCCGTGTCGATGATCCCCTTGCCGACGGTCTTCGCGACCGCGGTCGTGACGAACGCGCCGGCGAGGTTCGCCGCTGCCGAGACCAACACCGCCCATCGCGGCGAGAGCGCGCGCGTCCCGACCCACGTCGCGACGTAGTTCGCCGTGTCGTGGAAGCCGTTCGTGAAGTCGAACGCGAGGCCGACCACGACCACGACGACGAGCAGCGTGGTTCCCATGCGGAACCCGGGCTACCGGTTCTTCACGACGATGGCCTCGAGCACGTTGGCTGCGTACCCGCAGGCATCCACGGCCGACTCGAGACTCTCGTGGATGTCCTTCCAGCGGATCACCTCGAGCGGGTCGACACGCGCCATGAAGAGGCTCGAGACGCTGTCGTGCAGGATGCGGTCGCCCACGTCCTCGAGCTCGCGCAGCTCATCGAGGTGCCGGCGCGAGTCCTGGAAGCCCTCGAGCAGGCCAACAGCGTCGGCGAGCTTCCCGGCCGAGCTCCGAATCACCTTCGCCTGTTCGCGCGCCTGCAGACGGATCTCGGTCACGCCGTACGAGACGATCCTCCCCGCCGCCTCGTCGACGTGGTCGCAGATGTCGTCGAGCGCGCCGGCGAGCCGGTACATGTCGTCGCGGTCGAACGGCGTCACGAACGTGCGGTTGAGGAGGTCGACGAGCTCGTGGGTCAGTCCGTCGCCCGCGTGCTCGAGCTGCTTGACGACGCCGACGAGCTCATCCGTGCCGTCGGGGAAGCGGTCGAGCAGCTCGACGAGCCGGTCGGACATCGCGACGATGTTCTCGGCGGAGCGGTTGTAGAGCTCGAAGAACTCGCGCTTCTGCGGGATCAGCGATATGCGCGCCACGGCACGCGGTTGTCTATCACGGCACGGGACGTGGAGGCGAGGTCAACGTGTGAAGGATTCTTTCGGCGTCCGATGCCGCCGCTACCGTGATCGGCGATGGAGCTGGAGCTCCCGGTCTTTCGGGCGTATCGCGGGGCTGAGCCGCCGCGGTTTGCGAGTCCCGCAGAACTCGAGTGCGCGAAGGTGCTCGACTATTACGACGTCGCGTGGGAATACGAGCCTCGCACGTTCGTGCTCGAGCAGGACGAGAGCGGGCGCGTGACCGAGGCATTCACGCCCGACTTCTACCTCCCCGAGCAGGACCTGTACGTCGAGATCACCGCCATGAAGCAATCGCTCGTCACCCGTAAGAACCGGAAGCTGCGCAAATTGCGCGAGCGGTACCCGGACGTCCGGATCAAGCTCTTCTACCGGCGCGACCTCGAGCGCCTCGCCCAGCATTTCCACCTCGACATCGCCAGCTGAGTCGGGCCACCACCCGCGCGACGACCGGATCGGAGAGGTCCATCTCTCCGCGGCCGACATCGCCGCGCGCGTCCGGGAGCTCGGTGCGGAGATAGCCCGCGACTACGCCGGGCGCGAGCCGGTCCTCGTCGCATCGCTCAAGGCGAGCCTCGTCTTCACCGCCGACCTCTCGCGGGCGGTCCCGATCTACCACGCGCTCGACTTCGTCGAGCTCGCGGGCTACGGCAGCGCGGTCATGGGCGGGCATCAGCAGATTCGCGTGCTCAAGGATCTCGACCTCGACATCCGCGGCCGCGACGTCTTGATCGTCGAGGACGTCGTCGACACCGGGCTGACGCTCAACTACCTCGTTCGCACGTTCGACCTCCGCGGGCCTGCCTCGGTCAACGCCGTGACGCTTCTCGACCGGCCGTACCGCAGGCTCGTCGACGATCTCCCGGTGCGCTACGTGGGCTTCGTCGTCCCAGACGAGCTCTACGTCGGCTACGGCTTCGACCTCGAGGAGCGGTATCGCGAGCTCCCCGACCTGCACCTGCTGAACCTCGGCTAGCCCCCGTAACCGCCGCCTGCGAGGCGGCGTTTACTACTCGAAACCCGGAAAGCCTCCAAGCTCGGGGGACGCCGTCACTGGGGTCCCGAACGAGGTCGTCTCCCGACGACGCCGGCCGCCCCCTCCCGGGCGGCCGGTTGCCTAAAGGGCGTGGAGGGGCGGCAAGCGCCCCTCCACGCCCTCTTTCAGCGTTCTCCGGTTCCGCCTCTGCAGAGGCCCAGCGTTCCGGGCGCGCCCTTCGGCAGGCCGTAGTACTTCCATGAGTCCGCTGCAGTCTGAACCCGCGACACCGTCTGACCTGCACTGGGGTCCATGTCGTTCAACCCACTCGCAGCGCACGCGGAGTTGGCGTGATCCAGAGCCCCGGTCTCGTTCGTGTTGTGGATGCAGACCGGGTTGTCCGTCCCTGCGCCGCACGGGACACCAGGCGGTCCTTTCACCTCACCGGCGAGAGCGCCGGTCGCTCCCGCGCCCATAAAGGCAACCGCCCCGACGGCGGTCAAAAATACCCGCTTCATTCGTACCTCCCCTGGAGATTCGCGCATTCCGTGAGAACAGACCGTAGTGGGGGATCACGGCGTGGTGGTGCAACTGGGCGCTTGGCATTCCAAGCGCTGCATCACCGACGGCTACTACTCTGCGTGGGTGGTCTCCGAGGGCGAGCCGGCACCGGACTTCACGGCGACGACCGACGCCGGCGAGCGTGTCAGCCTCTCGGACTTCCGGGGCCGACCGGTCGTCCTCTACTTCTATCCCAAGGACGACACGCCGGGCTGCACCGTGCAGGCCAGCGGGATCCGCGACGCGTACGCGGAATTCGAGCGTGCCGGAGCGGTGGTGCTCGGCGTCTCGCCCGACGGCGAGGCTCAGCATGCGGAGTTCAAGGCGAAGTACAAGCTCCCGTTCACGCTCCTCGCGGACCCCGACCACGAGATCGCGGACCGCTACGGCACCTGGGGCGAGAAGCGATACAGGGGCAAGACCTACATGGGCGTCAGCCGGACGACCTTCCTCGTCGCGCCCGACGGCACGGTCGCGAAGGTCATGCACAACGTGAAGCCGGATACGCACGCCGACGACGTGCTCGCCGCCCTCACCGCGCACTGACGGCGAGAAATCCCCCGGCGTGGGGATTCGAGCCTGGCCCTGCCGCGAGAGGATCGAATCTGCGGCCCATGCAGCTCTTCGTGCACGATCCCTCCTACACCGACCGCCTCGCGGCGTTCCTCACGAGCGTCGGCCGGCCCGCCGTCGTCGGCGCGGCAGACCGTGTCGACCTCGACGAGAGCCCCGAAGACGCGCAGAATCTCGAGCTCGAGCTCTACCTCCGCGTCTGGCGCGTGCTGTACCCGGACGCGCACGTCGAGCTCGCGCTGAGCTGACGCCCGCCACTAGGCGCCGTCCCCGGTTTCTGCGACGCTAGTCGTGTGCTCCGGTGGCTCTCCTCGCTCTTCCGCCGCGGGCGGCGAGACGAGGCCTCCCCGATTCGAGAGGCGGAGGCGTACGCCCGCAGCTACGGGGAGCGGACCGGCGAGATCGTCAACGTCGCCCGGGTGGAGCCGAAGCCGATCCCGCGCCGCACCGGCGACATGACCGGTGAGCTGCTGCGCCGCGCCTTCGAGTCGAAGCTCGACTCGCGCGGCAAAGCCGTGTCCTGAACAGGCGCGAGTCTTCCGCTCAAGGATCGCGCGCCGACGCCGATCCTCTATCTGTCAGGGGGTCGGAGTCTTCTCGGCTCGCGTCGCCGCAAACGCGAGCGAGTCCGGATTCTCCCTTGGCCCCCTGACACCTGCGGTCGATTCGCCCTCTGCGGGCGAGGACCCGGCCCGGATTTCACCCAGGTCGGGCGAGTCGAGACAAAGCGTTCGGTGCCAAGATTCGGACATGGGCCGCGTCAGGTGGAGTGTGAGGCAGGGTCGCATCGGCGAGTTCGACGCGCCGGAGCTCATGGACGGCTTTCGCTCGCTGAACCCCGTGCACGAGCCGAAGCTCGGCGAGCTCCTACGCCTGCCTGACGGATCGGGTCCCTGGCGGGTCGTCGACTGGGCTGTGGCCGACCGCGCGGACGCGCCCGGCAACGTGCTCGTCGTCGAGCCCTTCGCCGCCTAGAAGAACCGAGGGAGGAGGCGAAGCGGCCCGGGCGTTCCAGGCCGGGCCGCTTCGGTGGAGATGCCCTTGGATGGGGTCGCGCCGGATGTCGGAGGAAACGCTCTGACCAGGGCTGGCCGCAAGAGGATCTCCCCGTCGATGACGCAACTCTTGAACGCCTGGTCAGGTTCTAGACGGCGGTTGGCTTCCTGCCTACCCCTCTGGCGCCGTTTGGGCGCTCGACCATCGCAGCGCCTCCGGTGTTATGCGGATGAGAGGACTTGAACCTCCACGAGCCGAAGCCCACACGGACCTGAACCGTGCGCGTCTACCAATTCCGCCACATCCGCGCGGAGCGACAGTGTAGCCGGGGCGGGAGCGCCCGAACCGTCTCGAACGCACGTACCATGCGGCCCCTTGCGCCACTCCCTGTTCCCGCTCGCGCTTGCCCTTGCGGCCGCTCTCACGCTGCTTGCGGGTGGAGGGGAGGCGGCGTCCCCGCGACCTTCCGGGAAGCTCGTCGAGGTGGTCGTGACTCTGCCGCAGCCCTCCCTCGCGGTCGAAGTCGCGCGGAGCCGGACGCTCGCAGCGGCAGTGCAGCACCGCCACTCGATCGTCGTCCGCACTCCCGCCGCTGTCTCCTACCTCCGCACGCTGGCGACGGCACAGCGCACGCTCGGCGCGCGCCTCGCCGGCTCGATCCCCTCCGCTCGCGTCCGCTGGCACTACGGCGTCGCGCTCGACGGCGTGTCCGTCGTCCTCCCCACGTCGGAGCTAGCCCGCCTGCGGGCGCTGCCCGGCGCGACCGTCTGGCCGAGCGTCACGTATCACGCGCTGCGCGATACCGCAGCGGCGACCGTGGCGACACCGGCGTTGAATCGAGGGCCGACGCTGATCGGCGCGCCGGCGCTCTGGGGCAGCAACCTCACCACCGCCGGCCAGACGATCAAGATCGGGTTGATCGACGACGGGATCGACCAGGCGCATCCGTACTTCAACCCGTCAGGCTTCTCGTACCCGGCCGGCTTCCCGAAGGGGAACACCGCGTACACGACCCCCAAGGTCATCGTCGCGCGAGCCTTTCCCTCGCCGTCCGCACACTGGAAGTACGCCGGCCGGCCGTTCGATCCGCTCTACTCGTTCCACGCGACTCACGTCGCGGGGATCGCCGCGGGCGACTACGGCACGCCGACCGCGCCCGACGGCGGCTCCCCGATCTCGGGCATCGCGCCGAAGGCGTTTCTCGGGAACTACAAGGCGCTGACCGTGCCGACCGGAGACTTCGGCCTCGACGGGAACTCGCCCGAGATCGCCAAGGCGATCGACCAGGCCGTGACCGACGGCATGAACGTGATCAACCTCTCCATCGGCGAGCCCGAAGTCCAGCCGCGTCGCGACATCGTGGTCCGGGCACTCGACAACGCGGCGGCGGCCGGCGTCGTGCCCGTCGTGGCGGCGGGGAACGACTTCGACGTGACGGGCACGGGATCGGTCGGATCTCCTGCGAACGCGCCCGCCGCGATCACCGTCGCGGCCTCGACTCTCGGCGGCGACGGGACGCACCCCGACCACATCGCCGACTTCTCGTCCGGCGGTCCGACACCCGTGTCGCTCCAGCTGAAGCCCGACGTGACGGCGCCCGGCGTCGACGTCCTCTCCTCCATCCCCGCGCACGACTTCGAGACGCTGGACGGCACGAGCATGGCGACGCCTCACGTCGCGGGCGGTGCGGCTCTCCTCCTGCAGCGTCATCCGTCGTGGACGGTGGAGCAGGTGAAATCGGCGCTCGCCTCGACGGGCGCCGTCGTGCACCCGACCGACCGTTCCGGCGAGGTCTCCGTGCTGCGCGAGGGCGGCGGCCGGATCGACCTCGCGCACGCAGACCAGCCGCTGATCTTCACCGCCCCGATCTCGGTCGGCTGGGGCCTCGTCCGCCGCGGGTTCTCGGGCACCAAGGAGCTCTCGTCGAGGGACGCCGGCGGCGGGAGTGCTCCCTGGAACGTGTCGGTCCAGGCGCAGTCGATGCCGCACGGCGCACAACTCGCGCCGCAGGCGACGACGCTCGTGGCGGGGACGTCGCTCGCGCTCAAGCTCACGGTCTCGGCGACCGCGAAGGTCGGCGACGGCACCGGCTTCGTCGTCCTGACGCGCGGCAGCGCGGTCCGCCGGATCGCGTTCTGGTTCCACGTCGAGGCGCCGAGGCTGGAGCTCGACCCGCACCGGATCCTTCGCCGGTCGGGCCTCTACCACGGCGACACCGCGGGGAAGCCGTCGCGCGTCTCCGCCTATCGCTATCCCGAAGGTGGCCTGGCGCCCAAGGTGCCGACCCGGCTCGGTGGGCCGGAGCAGGTCTTCCGCTTCACGCTGCGACGGCCGGTCGCGAATTTCGGCATCGTAATCGTCCATCTCGCGCCCGGCGCCCGGGTCTCACCGCGCCTCGTCGCCGCGAACGACGAGAACCGCGTCGTTGGCTACACCGGGCTTCCCGCGACCCTGAACCCCTACCAGGGCTTCAGCCGGGCGGAGCCGGTGGTCGGCGCCGTGTTGCCGAATCCGGGGACGTACGAGTTCGTCTTCGACACGCCGACGCACGCGAAGCCCGGCGCGTTCGCGTTCCGGTTCTGGGTGAACGACACGTCGCCGCCGTCGATCCGGCGTCTCGAGCGGAAGGACGTGATCGGCAGGCCGCTTCGCTTCGCTGTCCACGACTCGGGCTCCGGCCTCGACCCGCGCGGGTTCCACGCGAGGATCGGCGGCAGGGTCGTGCGGGTCCGGTACGCGAACGGTGTTCTCTTCCTGCGGACGAAGGGCCTGCACCCAGGCAGGCGAACCGTGACCGTCAAGGCGTCGGACTATCAGGAGACGAAGAACATGGAAGACGTCGGTCCGGTGCTCCCGAACACGCGCGTCTTCCGTACGACCGTCACGCTTCGGCGCTAGATCTGGCAGGCTCAAGCCGCCCAGTGAACCGCTTGTCCGATCGGCTCGATCTCGCCCTCGCCGTGCGCCTGCGCCAGGTGGTCGCGGGCGAGGTCGCGACCGAGAGCGAGCTGCGGGCGCTCGCCGACGAGGCGGGCGGCTGGCTGCGAGCCACCGGGGCGCAGCTGCACGCCGCCGAGGAGCGGCTCACGAGCCTGAACACGGACCCGGCGAGCCCGCTGGCAGAGATCGCGGTCGAGGTGCGGCGCGTCGAGGCGCTCTCGCGCGAGCGCAACGAGGCCCGCCGGCTGCTCGAGGGCCTCGAGCGCCGCACGCGGGAGCTCAGGACTGCGTGGCTGAAGCGCGATGCCGACGCCGGTTCCCCGTTCGATCCGAGGACGTCGAGCTAGCGTCTAGCGCGAGCGGTGCTCGCGGTCGTCGATCGTCGGCAGGTTGGCGAGATCGCGCTCGACACTCGCTGCGAACTCGTCGGCCTCGTCGTCCCGGACGACGCGGAGGCTCGCCTTCCGCCGAGCGCGCTGTCGGCGACGACGGGAGTCGATCCCGAACCGCTCTCCGAGCCGCGGCCATTCGGCGCCCGCGACCAGCACGACTGCGACCGCGAGCAGGGCGGTGTACAGCCAGCTCACGCAGCGAGTCTAGCGGAGCGCTGCCGGCCCGGAACTATGCGGCCTCGAGCGCCTCGACCTTCGCCCGCAGGTACGCGACGTACGGCTCGGCGTCGAGCGGCCCACCGACGGCGCGTTCGAGCAGCTCCGGCGGCTTGAACGTGCGCCCCCAACGGTGGACATGCTCGCGCAGCCACTCCCGGAGGGGGCCGAACTCGCCGCGCTCGAACTCCTCTTCGAGGTTGCCGAGCTCGCTCGTCGCGCGCTCCCAAAGCTGCACCGAGATCACGTTCCCGAGCGCATAGCTGGGGAAGTACCCGAAGCTGGAATCCGACCAGTGGACGTCCTGGAGGACGCCGTCGAGGACGTTCCTTGGCTCGACACCGAGGTAGTCGCGAAGCTTCGCGTCGAACGCCTCGGGCAGGTCGCTCGGCGTCACGGCGCCCGCGAGCATGTCCCGCTCGAGCTCGAAGCGAAGGATGATGTGGAGCGGATACGTGACCTCGTCGGCGTCGACGCGGCGCAAGCCGGGAGCAACGCGGTTCAGCGCGCGGTGGAACTCCTCCAACGGAACTTCTGCCAGACGCTCCGGGAAGCACTCCTGGAGCCGCGGGTAGAAGAACCGCCACGTCGAGAGGCTGCGCCCGACGATGTTCTCCCAGAGCCGGCTCTGCGACTCGTGGAACGACGAGGACACGCCTTCGGCGAGCGGTGTGCGCTCATAGCGCGCGTCGACCTGGCGCTCGTAGATGCCGTGGCCGAACTCGTGCAGGCACGAGAGGATCCCCACCAGCTGATCGTCGTGGAACTGCGTGGTCAGCCGGATGTCCGTGATCGACCCGTTCGTCGCGAACGGGTGAACGGTGTCGTCGAGCCGCCACGCCTGGTCGTCCATCCCCCAGCGCGACAGCACCTCGAGCGAGAACTCGCGCTGGCGGGCCGGCGAGAAGTAGCCGTGCAGGCACGAGTCGTCCACCGGCTCCCCCAGCCCGGCGACGAGTGGGACGAGCTCGGCCTTCAACCGCTCGAAGATCGCCGCCACGTCTGCCGTGGACATGCCCGGCTCGTGGTCGTCGAGCAGGACGTCGTAGGGGTCGTCGAAGGGCGCGAAGCACGCGACGTACTCCGACGTGAGCGCAAGGCGTCGCTCGAGGTGCGGGCGGAAGATCTCGTAGTCGACCGCGTCGCGAGCCTGGAGCCAGGCGGCGTACCCGACCGAGGCCGCGCGCGTCATCTCGGCGCGCAGCTCGCTGGGAATGCGCAGCTTCTTCTCGTAGTCGTGGCGCGTGACGCGGATGACACTTGCCTCGAACGACTCCCGGTCGGAGCTCTGCTCGAGCTCGCGCAGCTCTTCGAGAAGCGAGCCGAGCTCGGGTGCCGTGCCAAGCTCGTGCGCGATCCGAGCCAGCGCCCCGAGCTGCTCGGCCCGCGCAGGCGCTCCCAGCGGAGGCATCCCGGTTTCCTGGTCCCAGGTGAGGATCGCCTCGGCATGCTCGACGTCGGAGATCTCGCCGAGGCGCCGCAAAAGCTCGTCGAAACGTGGCCGCAGGTCAGGCACGACGCCTGAGCCTACCGGCGCAACGGAACAAGCTCCCCGGGTTGGACTCGAACCAACAACCCTCCGGTTAACAGCCGGATGCTCTGCCAATTGAGCTACCGGGGATTGGCGGCCGCCATTGTAGCCAGGCTCAGGCGAAGGCTCTGATCTCGTCGCGCAGCTTTGCGAGCGCTTGCTGGAGCTCGACGAGGCGCTCGTCGCCGGCGTCGGCGAGCTCTCGCTGCAACCCGCGCTCGCGCAGCCGTAGGAGGAGCTGGCTCGCGGTCTCGAGCGTGATCTCCTCCTCGTCCGGGAGGGCATACAGCTCGGCGAGCAGCGCGGTCAGCTCGCTGTCGGTCGCCTCCGTGCCGAGGAGGTAAGCGCGGGCCAGCCGGTGGAGCTCGTCGTCGAAGTGCTCCGGCCCGAGCAGCTCGAGCTCGGGCAGCAAGGACTCGTGCGCCGCCACGCCGGCGAGGACGCTGCGCTCGAGCCGAAGACCGGCGTCGAGCAGGCGCGGCGAGATCACGCCCGCGGCGCTCGATCGCGTGCGGGGCGCAAGCGCCGCCTGCGTCTCGGGCGGGAGATCGAGGAGGTCGGTCGCGAGCCGCCGCGCGTCGAGGTGCTCGGGCGAGTCCGGCTGCGCGCGCAGGAACGTCTCGATCGCGGCGAATGCAGCGTTGCGGTCGGGCGCCTTCGCATGCAGGAGCCGCACGCGGTGTACCGGATAGCTGACGGGGGTTGCGAGCTGCCGCTCGAAGGCAGCGGGATCATCGGCGGGGTCGGTGCCAGGCTGAAGCGCGACGATCTTCACGTCGAAGCCCTGCCCGACGGCCAGCTCCATCCCGCGCAGCGTCGCGTCCTGCCCGGCCGCGTCGGAGTCGAAGCAGAGGAAGAGCCGCTTCGTCAGCCGGGCGAGCTCGCGCAGCTGCGCCTCGGTCAGCGCCGTCCCCATCGAGGCGACCACCGGCGCGAACCCGGCCTGCCGCAGCGCGATCACGTCCGTGTTCCCCTCGACGACGACGCCTCGGTCTTCGCGCGCGATCGCCTGCCGCGCGCCGTCGAGCCCGTACAGGAGGTCGCCCTTGCGGAACAGCTCGCCCTCCGGCGAGTTGACGTACTTCGCCTGCAGGGGGTCGTCGTCATGGAGCTTGCGCGCCTGGAACCCGCGCACGCGGCCGCGCGCGTCGGCCAGCGGGAAGACGATGCGCCGCTGGAAGTAGTCGTTGCCCCGCCCGTTCGCGAGCCCGACCGCGAGCAGCTCGTCTTGTGTGTAGCCCTCCTGCAGCGCGCGCCGCGCCAGCGTCGCTCCTTGCGGCGCGTAGCCGAGCCGAAACTCACGGCAGACGTCCTCGCCGAGCCCGCGCGAAGCGAGATAGTCGCGCGCGCCGGCGCCGGCCTCCGACTCCCAGAGCACCCGCGCGTAGAACTCGGCTGCACGCTCGAGCAGCGCCCTCAGCCGGTCGTCTCGCCGTCGCTTCTGCTCCTGTTCCGGCGAGGCCTCCTCGTACTCGAGCTCGACCCCGAAGCGCCGCGCAAGCAGCTCGATCGCGCCGACGAAGTCGAGGTTCTCGGTCTTCTCGACGAAGGTGATCGCGTCGCCGCCCTCGCCGCAGCCGAAGCACTTGAACGTGCCGCGCGCGGGCGAGACGGTGAAGCTCGGCGTGCGCTCCTGGTGGAAGGGACAAAGCCCCTTGTACGTGCTGCCGGCCTTGCGCAGGCGGACGAGGTCCTCGACCAGCGGGAGGATCTCCATCGTCGCCTTGACGCGCTCGACCGACTCGTCCTTGATCCGGGCCACGCGCTAATCCAACTCCGCGGCGTAGCCGAGCGCGAAGCGGTCGGTCATCCCGGCGAGGTAGTCGGTCGCAGCCGCAGTGTCCATCCCGCGCCCGTCGACGAGCTCGGCGAAGATCCGCCGCACCGCGAGGCGCGGCGGACCGTGGTCCTGGGCGTGGTAGACGCGCTCGAACATGAAGGCGCGGAGCGTGAGCATCGCCTCGCCGACCTCGTCGCTCTGGACGATGTCGCCGGTCAGCGCCGAGTTCTCGACGACGTCGTGGACGAGCGCGTCGATGCGGCGCGAGCCGCTGTCGCCGAGCAGCTCGATCGGCTCACTCGGCAACTCGACCGGGTCGAGGTGACCTGCGCGGACGGCGTCGTCGATGTCGTGGTTGATGTACGCGAAGCGATCGACTAGACGGACGATCCGGCCCTCGAGCGTCTCCGGCTCGTCGGGACCGGTGTGCTTGAGGATGCCGTCACGCACCTCCCACGTCAGGTTCAAGCCGCGGCCGTCGCGCTCGAGCCGCTCGACGACTCGCAACGAGTGCTCGTTGTGCCGGAAGCCGCCGAGCCCGCGCTCGCGCAGCAGCTCGTCGAGTGCCTGCTCGCCGGCGTGGCCGAACGGCGGATGGCCGACGTCGTGGCCGACCGCGATCGCCTCGGTGAGGTCCTCGTTCAGGCGCAGGGCGCGAGCGACTCCGCGCGCGATCCCGGCGGCCTCGAGCGTGTGCGTGAGCCGCGTGCGGAAGTGGTCACCCTCGGGGTCGACGAAGACCTGCGTCTTGTGACGCAGGCGCCGAAACGCCTTGGAGTGGACGATCCGGTCACGGTCGCGCTGAAACGGCGTCCGCAGGCGGCATTCCTCCTCGGAAGCCTCGCGGCCGCGCGTCTCGTACGAGCGCACCGCGAGCGGCGAGAGCCACTGCTCCTCGTGCTCGCGAACCGCGTCCGCGAAGCCGTCCGCGACTTGTCCGGCGATTTCCGGCATCCCCTCGGCAATCTAGCCCGCGCCCAGGTCCGCGCCTAGACGATGATCGGGACGGTGCCGCCGTCCGCGCTCCACGCGGCGCCGGTGACGTAGCTCGTCCTCGGAGAGCAGAGGAAGGCGACCACTGCGGCGATCTCCTCGGGCTGCGCGAGCCGGCCGAGCGGCCGTCCTGCCGCGACTTTGGCGAGCACTTCTTCCCGCTCGCCCTGCTGGTCGGCGAGGCCGCCGTCTCCGAGCCACGCCTCGGTTGCCGTCGGGCCCGGCGTGACGGCGTTGCAGCGGATCCCGTCCTTCGCGTACAAGTCGGCGACGAGCCGCGAGAAGGACAGCAGCG
This sequence comes from Thermoleophilia bacterium, assembly GCA_025928515.1. GTDB lineage: Bacteria > Actinomycetota > Thermoleophilia > Gaiellales > Gaiellaceae > Palsa-739. The sequence goes on along the minus strand of JAICJI010000030.1, from coordinate 2,553 downwards.
CCGCCTTCATCACGGAGTAGTCCGGCATTCCGGTCGACGGACGCTTCGCCGCGGTCGAGGAGACGTTCACGATCACGCCCGCGCCACGCTCGCGCATCCCCGGCAGGGCCGCCTTCGTCGCCCGGACGGCGCTCATGAGGTTGAGCTCGAACGACGCCTGCCAGATCTCGTCCGTCAGGTCCTCGAGCTTGCGGATCTCGCTGTAGCCGACGTTGTTGACGAGAACGTCGAGGCGGCCGTGCCGCTCGATCGTCTCCCGCACGACGCGCTCCGGCTCTCCCGGCTGGGAGAGGTCGGCCCGCACGTCGCCGCCGCTGCGGCCGGTCGTCACGACAGTCGCGCCCTCGGCCCGCACGAGCTTCGCGGTCTCGAGCCCGATCCCACCGGTGGAGCCGGTGATGAGGCAGACGTTGTCGGTAAGCCCGAGGTCCATGGCTGGCTAGCGTAACGAGGCGTGACCACCCTGCTCCTCGTTCGCCACGGCGAGACCGACTGGAACGCCGACGGGCGCCTGCAAGGGCAGACCGACCGGCCGCTGAGCGACTTCGGCCGCAGCCAGGCTCAGCGGCTCGCCGGCGAGCTCGAGAGCGAGGAGATCGAGGGGATCTACTCGAGCGACCTCTCCCGCGCGCGAGAGACGGCGGAGATCGTCGGTCAGCGGCTCGGTCTGCCGGTCGCCCTCGACCCGGAACTGCGGGAGAAAGATTGGGGAACGTGGGAAGGGCTGACCGCCGTCGAGCGCGACCGCGTCGAGTTCGTCGGCGAGTCGACGGAGGCACACCAGGAGCGGATGCTGCGCGCGTTGCGGCGGATCTCTGACCGCCATCCCGGCTCCGGGTGTGTGCTGGTGGTCACGCACGGAGGCTCGATGCGACGCGTGCAGACCGTTGCGCTCGGCCTGGCTCTACCGGTGGTGGAGAACTGCGGCCGCTGGCTCTGCGCCTGCGAGAACGGCTCCTTCCGCGCACTAGACTGAGCCGCGGTGGAGGACTACACGAGCAAGTACAAGGGCGAGCAGGTCGAGGTCGCGCTCTTCGGCGGCGAGTACCAGGAGGGCGTGCTGACCGCCTATTGCTACGTCGACGAGGTGGCGCACATCGAGCTCAACGGGCACATCCTCGTCCCGCTCCAGAACATCGCGTCGCTCCACTGCTCGAGCCGCTGCGACGCGCCGCAGAACGAGGACTGGCCGCCACGCGGCCTGCTCGAGGACGACGGGCAGGAAGACAGCGGCGAAGACCGCTAGGCGGGCGTAGGCGTGGTTCTTGCGGCCCGGAACATCGTCAAGGCGTGGCTGCTCGTGCTGGCTCTGGCCGGCCTCTTCGCACTGCTGGGCTGGCTGATCGACGGAGTCCGCGGGCTCTCGATCTTCGTCTTCTGCGCGCTCCTCCTCGCCGCCGGCGCGTATTGGTCGTTCGACCGCGTCGCGCTGGGGATGATGGGCGCGCGCGAGCTTCCGCTCGGCGAGGCGCCCCTCCTTCATTCCACCGTCGAGCGGCTTGCGTCGCGGGCGGGGATCCTCAAGCCACGGCTCTATCTCATCCCGGACGGCCTCCCGATCGCGGCGGCTACCGGGCGCGGCGTGCGCAGCTCCTCGCTTGCCGTGAGCACGGGTTGCGTGGCGGCCTGCACGCCTGCCGAGCTGGAGGGAGTGCTCGCGCACGAGATCGCGCACGTGCGGCTCCACGACGTGCAGGTGCAGACGGCGGCTGCGGTCGCGTCGGCCGTCTTGCTCGAGACGAGCCGGATCGGCGGCTGGCTCGAGCGGTCGTTGCTGTTCGTGCTCGCGCCGATCGCCGCGGCGTGCGTCCATCTGCTCGTCTCGCCGAAGCGCGAGTTCGCGGCGGATCGGTTCGCGGCCGGCCTCTGCGACTCGCCGCATGGGCTCGCCGATGCTCTGACTCGGTTGGAGCAAGCCGCGGAGCTCGTCGAGTTCGAGGGAAGCCCTGCCACCGAGCCGATGTTCACGATCAACCCATTCGCGGAGGAGTGGCCGGCTCGCCTGTTCGTCACGCATCCGCCGCTCGCCGAGCGCGTGCGTCGTCTGCGCGAGCTCGATCCCGCCTGGCGAGATCGCGTCCACGACGAGGCTGCGGCATGAAGTCGAGCACGAAAAAGAGCCGCTTTCGCGGCTCCTTCTCTCCAAGATAAATCGGCGGCGACCTACTCTCCCGGGAGGTTGCCCTCCGAGTACCATCGGCCCTGGCAGGCTTAACTTCTCTGTTCGGAATGGGAAGAGGTGTCTCCCTACCGGTATGACCGCCGAACTGTCAAGGCCCACGCCACGCGCAGCACCTTCAAAACTCCATAGCGACTCTGACCGGCGTTCAAATCAAGACCTCGGGCAATTAGTACGGGTCCGCTGAACGCATTGCTGCGATTACACGTCCCGCCTATCAAGGTCGTAGTCTTCGACCGCCCTTACTCCCTCGAGGGGATGGGAGCTCTCATCTCGAGGTGGGCTTCCCGCTTAGATGCTTTCAGCGGTTATCCCATCCAGACGTGGCTAATCAGCAGCGCCGTTGGCACGACGACTGATACACCAGAGGTCTG
>JAICJI010000049.1 GCA_025928515.1 Thermoleophilia bacterium | reverse complement strand
CGGATGCGCCCGTGGTACGCGATCCCGGCCGTCGTCGCGGCGCTGACTCTCATCGTCGGCGGCTTCTGGCTGGGCGGCGTCGTCGGCGGACATGCGAGCGCGGCCGTCCTCACGAGCACGGTCAAGCTGAAGGGCAAGATCATCACGATCGACGGCAGCCGCTTCATCTCCACCCCCGCGATCACCGTGAAGGTGAAGGGCAAGACCGTTCACATCCCCGCGAAGACCGTCAAGCTTCCGGCGCACACGGTGATCAGGGGCAAGACCGTCCCGGTCAAGGTGGATGTGAACCGCACCGTCAAGGTGCCGGTGACCGTGTCTTCGACCGACACGCAGACGAAAACGGTGAACCACACTGTGACGACGGTGCGCACGACCGTCCAGACGGTGACCGGGCCGACCACTACCGTGTTCGGCCAGCCGGTCACGATCACCGTTCCAGGGCCGACGGTGACCGTGACTGTGACCGGTCCGTAAAGCGCGCTTCCGGGTTGAGCGGGCCTATCGGCGCTAGGATCGCGGTCGGCGGATGGGCATGACGCCAGACAACGGAAGGTTGATCTCGGGCACGCCGGCTGCGTTGCGGGCGGCGATGGCCGATCGCGTACGCGAGTTTCGCGGCATGGATCCGTTGGCGCCCATCACGATCCTCGTCGGCACGTCGCTTCAACGGCCGTACCTCGCTCGCGATCTCGCTGCGCGACTCGGCGGCCACGCCAACGTGCGCATCCTCATGCCTGGCGATCTCGCACTCCTTCTGGGGGCCCCGGCGCTCGTCGCCGCGGGACGCAGAGCGCTCCCGCCACTCGCCGACCGCGTGCTCCTCGCTGATGTCGTGCGCACAGACCCCGGGTACTTCGCACCAGTCGCCGAGACGCCCGGGGTGACCGACGCGCTCTACCGGCTCGTGCGTGAGCTGCGCGGAGCTGGCTACGACCTGGCGAGCCTCGCCCCGTTCCTCGGGGGGCCGACAGACGCGCCGGAGAAGGCATCGACCCTCGCACGCATCTTGGCGCGGTTTGAGGCGCGTCGAGCTCATTTCTACGGTCCGGACGACGCGTTGTTGGCTGCGGATCCGCGGCGCCTCGACGGTCTCGGCCTTCTCGTGTGGGGTCTGCTCGACATGCCGCCCGCGCTGGAACGCCTGATCTTCCGGGTGGCGGAGCGACTTCCGGTCGACGTCTTCATTCCGGAGGCGGCCCCGGTCGATGACGCGCCGCTGGGCGCTCTTCGAGACCGCCTCATCGCGTCCGGTGCGCGACTCGAGCAGGCACCCGAAGCGCCCATGCAGCAAACGGCACTCGCACTCGTGGTGGACCGACTGTTCGCCCCGCCGGCGGGGCCGCCGATCGCGGCGGACGGGACCGCCCGACTCGTTTCCGCCCCCGATCCCGCGCGGGAGGTTCGCGCCGCGGCGCGGGCATGTCTGGCCTGGGCGGCCGAAGGGGTGCCGTTCTGGGATATGGCGGTCGCGTACCGGCATGGCGATGCATACCGGCCACTGGTCGAGGCGGTCTTCATCGAGGCGGACATTCCCCTCTACCTCCACGAGGGTTCGCCGCTTGCCGAGCGCCCCGTGGGTCGGCAAACACTCGGACTTCTGGACCTCTACGACACGGACTTGTCACGTCAGTCCGTCATGGACTTCCTGACCGACGCCCGCCTTCCATCGGAGCTGCACGAGGAATTCGATGGGGTGCCGGCGACCCGGTGGGACTCGATCTCACGCCAGGCAGGAATCGTGAAGGGAGTCGACCAGTGGATACAGCGGCTGCGGGTCCTGCGCCATGACCTCCCGGGAGATGACGACGACCCGCCGGAGTGGGTACGCGAGCGGATGGACGATATCGACGATCTCGCGCGCTTCATGTCCGACCTGCACGCGCGCCTGAGCGCCCACCCGGGTCGCGCGCCATGGTCCGCACACCTGGACTTCCTGGAGGATTTGCTCGCCCGCTACGTACGAGGAGCCGACGAGATCGTGGACGCGCTTCGCGGTTTGGAGCGGTTCACGGCCCTGGAGCAGGAGGTCGAATTCGACCGGTTCCGCGACGTTGTCCGCAGGGCCGTGGAGACCCTCCGCTCCGAGGATGTCTTGCAGGGACGTGCGGGCGCCTTCGCGCGTCGGGGCATCAACGTCGTCGCCATCAACTCGCTCCCCGGAATCGAGTTCTCGCGGGTGTGGATGCTGGGCGCGACCGAGCGGGCGTTCCCGCCCCCGGCGCGGCAGGATCCAATCTTGCTGGACCCCGAGCGCGCGGCGATCTCTGAACGTGCGCCGGCCCCGCTGGCAGCTCGCGCCGAGCGCGGCAGCGAGGAGGCACTCCAGTTCGCGCTCGCCTGTGCGGCGGCACGTGAGGGACTGGTGGTGTCGTACGCGCGTCGCGCGACCGGCGAGAACCGACCGCGGCTGCCGTCCGTGTTCTTTCGGGAGATCGCCTCCCAGCTCGCCGGCGAGCGCATCTCGGCCGAGCGCGCCCCGCTGCTCAGCCGCAGCGACGTCGAGCGGATTCCGGGCGACGCGATCGGCGTTCCGATCCCCGGCGGCCGCTATGCACGGGATCCACGGGTCGTGCACGACGCTGCCGCCTCGGCGGCCTCCGCGGCCGAGCGCGACCGCACGTACCTGCAGCCCGAGATCACGCAGCCGCTCGCGATTTCCACGTTCGAGCGAGCCGCTCCGGCCTTCGCCAGAGCGCGCGTGGCCGAACGTGCCCGCCGGTCGACCCGGTATTCGGAGTGGGATGGTGCGCTTGGGCCTGATGGCGCGGGGGCTGCCGCCACGCTCATCCCGGCGGACTACGTCTTTTCCCCCTCGGCGCTGGAGGCCTACGCGGCCTGTCCGCAGCTGTTCTTCATGTCACGCGTGCTCCGCGTCCGAGGTGTGGAGGAGCCCGAACGGACGGTGCGGATCAACGCCCTCCACCGCGGCAGCCTGATTCACCGAATCCTGGAGCGCTTCCACCGTGAGTGGGACGGATCCGGGTCGGCGGCCCTCGCGCCGGAGGGGCCGGCCCGGATGCGGCGGATCGCGGATGAGGAGTGTGACGCGGCGCAGGCCCGCGGCGAGACGGGTTACCCGGCGATGTGGATGGCCGACCGGCTCGAGGTCGTCGATGACTGCGTGCGCTGGCTGGAGGTGGAACGCGACGACCCGCGAACGGCGGAGCTCCCGCTCGGAGCGTGCGAGGCGCGATTCGGGCGCCGCCGCCCCGGAGAGACGGCCGGGGCACTCTCGCAGGACGAGCCCGTCTCGATCTCGCTGGACGGGCGCACCATGCGTCTCTCCGGCCGGATCGATCGGATCGCCTGGGACGAGAAGCGCACCCGGTTTCGGGTCGTCGATTACAAGACCGGGAAGGTCAGAGACGAGAAGTCGGGCCGGCTCCTGGGAGGGCGGATGCTGCAGCTCCCCCTCTACGTCCTGGCCGGGGCGACGCTCGTCGGCATCGACGCCGCCGGCGGTGAAGCGGCCTACGTCTACCCGACCAGACGGGGCGAGTTCCGCACGGTCGATTGGACGGGCGGGCAGCTCGTCGAGCGGCATGACGAGCTGACTGCCATGCTCGCCGCGGTGGTCGACGGCATCGGCCGCGGCGATTTCATGGTCGCACCATGGGACCCGGGCCGCGGCTGCATGTTCTGCGAGTTCGACGCCGTCTGCCCTCGCGGACGCGAGCACTACGTCGAGCGGCGCCAGGAGGACGACCGCCTCCGGCCGTTCGTGGACGGCATTCGGGGCGTGCCATGATCTCCACGCTCGGCGACCGGGGATCACGCGACCGGATCACGACCGATCTGGGCGCCAACCTCTGCGTCGAGGCGGCCGCCGGCACCGGCAAGACCACGGTTCTCGTCGAGCGGGTGACGAGCCTCCTCGCGACCGGCACGGTCGACGCGGACGAGCTGGTCGTGATCACGTTCACCGAGAAGGCGGCCGCGGAGCTCTCGACCCGCGTGCGCGACTCGCTGGAGCGCCGGGCCGCGACGGCGGATGCGGTCGAGCGGGAGCGCCTGCTGACCGCGGCCCGTGACCTCTACCGCGCGCACATCGAAACCATCCATAGCTTCGCGACGGGGCTCCTGCGCGAGCGGCCGGTCGAGGCCGGCATCGATCCGCTCTTCGAGGTGCTCGAGGGCATCGCCGCAAGCCTCGACTTCGAGACGGCGTATGACCGATTCCAGGACGAGCTGCTGGCCGAGCCGCTGCCCGAGGTGGAGCTGGCGCTGCGGCGTGGCTTCGGCCTCGCCGAGCTGCGCGAGGTGTGCGAGCACCTCCACTCACACCGCGACCTCCTGCCACTGCGGCATCCGCCGGTCGACGTCGTTGATGTCGATTCGGCGGTGGCCGACCTGCAACGGATTGCGGACGAGCTGCGGGAGCTGCTGCGACGGCACAGCCCTCCCGGTGACGACCGGGCGGTGCCGATCGTCGCAGGAATCATCGAGTGGGTGGATACGGTCACCGGACTCGACCCGATCGAGCAGGAGCGGTGGCTCCTGTTCCGGCGGCGGGTGAAGACGCACTTCGGCGCCGGGTCAGCCGCCAACTGGGGCGGCGAAAAGCCTCGAATGGTCGAGCTTCAGCGGGCGTACTGCGACACGGTGGACGGGAGCCAGGGCGCCATGCGCACGACCGCGCTCTTGGGTGTGCTCCCACACGTCGAACGGTTCGTGGCCGCGTACGCCGACGACCGCAAACGGCGAGGACGTGCGAACTTCGACGATCTCCTGTTCTGGGCGCGCGACCTGCTGCGCGAGAGCGAGGCGGCACGCACGTACTTCCGATCACGCGTCCGCGCGGTGCTGATCGACGAGTTCCAGGACACCGACCCCGTCCAGGCGGAGCTTGCGCTCCTGCTCACGGGCGAGCATGACCCCGACGCCGACTGGCATGGCGCGCGGCCGGCGCCCGGACGACTGACCATCGTCGGCGACCCCAAACAGTCGATCTATCGCTTCCGCCGGGCAGACGTCGCGCTGTATCACCAGGTGCGAGCCAACGCGTTCGCAGACGGGAACGAGCGGATCTCGACCAACTTCCGATCGAACCCGCAGCTGCTCGCCGGCCTGAACGCCGCCTTCGACGGGATCCTCAAGGAAGAGCCAGGCGTTCAGCCCGGCAACGTCAGGCTGGACGCACCACCCGGTGCCGACCCAGCCCGACGAGCGCCGATCGTCGTCGCCGAGGGCAGGTTCGACGGTAGCGCGGACGAGACGCGAGCGGAGGAGGCGCGCGTGATCGCAGGCCTGCTCCACTCTGCTCGACGCGATGGCTGGGAGATCCGCGATCGCGAGCACGGCGTCTGGCGGCCGTGTCGATGGGGGGACATGGCGATCCTCATGCCTGCGCGCACCGGCATCGAGAACTACGAGGACGCGCTGGCCAACGCGGGTATTCCGTATCGCCACGAGGGGTCAAGAGATTTCTTCCAGCGTGACGAGGTTCGTGACCTGATCTGGGTGTTGGCGGCCATTGACGACCCAACCGATCGGCTCGCACTCGTCGGCGCCTTGCGGTCGAGCGCCTTTGCGATCAACGATGAGGAGCTGGTGATCCACGTGGCGGAGGCGCGAACGCTCAACTACCGGTCGCGCAGGCCGGGGCCGAGCGATGCGGTCAGCGACGCGCTCGCCGAGCTTCGCGATCTGCATCAGCTGCGCCGAAACCTGTCGCTCGCGGAGATCGTTCGCCGCGTGGTGGAGCGGACACGCCTCGTCGAGTTCGCGTTGACTCGGCCCGACGGCGAACAGGGAGCGGCGAACCTGCTGGCCATCGTGGACGACGCGCGCCTCTTCGCCGCAGCCGGCGGCGGCGGGCTGCGGCCGTTCATCCGCCATTTGCGCGACTCGATGGAGCAGGAGGCGATCGAGATCGAGGCGACCGTCGCCGAGGAGACGGACGACGTCGTGCGCATCATGACGGCCCACGGCGCCAAGGGGCTCGAGTTTCCGATCGTGACGCTCGCCAATCTGGGCGGAACCGGCGGTGTGCAGCGGGCGCCCGTGCCGCGCGAAGATGAGTCGTTCCTGCACTTCCGCGTGGGCGCCGCGACCACGGGCCGCAGCGGCCACTTCGCGACACCCGGCTACGACGACGTGTGGGAGGCCGAGAAGCGCTACGGCGAGGCGGAACGGCTGCGGCTCCTCTACGTCGCGGCAACCCGGGCACGGGACTACCTGTTCGTACCGTGCGTGGTCGGTCGCCACGAGGCGAAGGGGCTCTTGAGCACACTCGTTTGGGCGCTTCCCGGCAACGAGGGACTCGTCGAGGTGCTCGACACAGACGCGGTCGCCGCGCCGGCCCTCGACCGGGAGGAGTCGCCCCCGGTTCAGGACAAGGCCGTCGATGCGGCGGTCGCGGCGCGCGAGTCGTGGATCCAGGAGCGTGAGGACCTGCGAGCGCGCGCCGGACTCGAGCGCGAGATCGTGACCGCCTCCAGCCGCGAGCGCGCGGTCGGCCCGCTCGCCGCCGAGGTGGCGACATTCGGCGCCTCGCTCCTCGTGGCCGACGGCCCGCCGATCCCGGTCGGCGACGCCGTGCACATGGTCATGGAGCGTGTCTCGCTCCCCGACGCGTCGAATCTCGAGGCGATCGCGGACGACGTCTGCCTCGAAGGCGACATCTACGACCAGAAGGACGACGTCGTCGCCATGTGCCGCGCGTGTTTAGAGGCGCCGTCCGTGCGGCGGGCGCTCGCCAGCGGGCGGTGGTGGCGCGAGGTGCCGTTCGTGCTCGCGCGCGGCGACGGACCCGGCGGGCCGCTGGCGACGGGGCGCGTCGACGTGGTCTACGAGGACTCGGGAGAGCTGGTCGTGATCGATTACAAGACCGACAAGGACGTGACGGCGGAGACGGCCGAAACCCACGCTCGGGACAAGCATTCGGGGCAGGCGGAGGTCTATGCGCAGGCGCTCTCGGCGGCCACTGGGCTCCCGCTGCGCGAGGTCGTGTTCGTGTACTGCAAAGCCGGCGTGGAGGTGCGCATGGACCACGGAGCCGATTCACGTGTGTGACGTCATGGCATCGAGGCGGCGGTCAACACCGTTCGCGACCTGCGCGGCAATGACGCAGCTGCCGAGTTTGACGGCCACCCTGATTCCGAGACCTGCCCGCTGGTCGACGACGGGGTGCCAGAGCGTTGGGCCGTGAGACACACTGGCCTGCGGATTCAGCCCGAAGCCCGGCGTGTGCGACCCGTAAGGTCTTACGGTCTGAGTGCAACTCTGTCACCATGACTATGACCGCGTACACATCGATGACATGCCGCCTATGCCAGGCGACGGTTCATCCCGACCTCGCCATTCCGGCTAAGGCACCCAAGTCCCCCGCCGAGTGCATGTACCGCTGCACATGCGGCGTCGCGTATTCGAACGCTGTTGACGTCGCGAAGCGCACGCTGATCTGGGCGACCCCCGAGCAGAACGTCCCGACGCAGGTCGTAGCGGGACTCGCGGACGCTCTCGACCACGCTGTGAACCTCAGGAATCGGAGACCGAAGCGGTGGCATTTTCGGTTCGAGACGTCAGAGGACGCCGTGACGTGGACCGTTGTCCGTGGCTTGGCCGATCTCGGGCGGCTCGGCGCCGTTCGCCCCGACGGATCAGTTGCGGACACGCCGGCCGTTTTGCTGTGGGGGGCGCCGACGCAGGGCGGCGCTACGGGGCATGCGGTGGCCTCCGAGCTTGCGGATGTGTCGGCCGACCTTCGCGAGAAGGCGAGCGCCCGGTCAGAACCCGACGTCATCCTCGTCTGGCCCGATCTACTGATCTTGATCGAGGCGAAGTACCGGAGCCCAAACACCAGGCAGAAGAGTCCAAATGGCTTTCCGCTCTACCTTGACCTGCCGGACCTCTTCGCAGTCGACGTCGAGTCAGTGGCCAAGGCCGCCTTCTACGAGCTCACGCGCAACTGGCGGATTGGCTCTGAGCTGGGATCGCGACTTGGGAGGGACATGTTGCTTCTCAACATTGCACGTGAGGAGGCCCGAGACTCGGCCACACAGTTCTCGAAGTTGCTCGAGCAGTCATCGAGCCGATCGTTCGGATTCCTAACGTGGGCCGACGTGCTGGGTCGCGCAGCCGACGCGGGACCGCGGCCAGGCTGGCTCGGAAAATACGCGGACGCCCGCGGCCTCCGAGCCTCCCGAGGGTGAGAGAGTTCGGCGGCGAACGGGCTCGCTTGTCTCTCCTTGACCCCGACGGTGTTATCGGCCTGGTCGAGGTCGTTACCCGCAAGTGCTCGACGGCGCCCACTCTTGTGGTACACCCCACGCGGGAATGGCCACCGATTCCTCCACACTGACCAACCTCGAGCAAGCCCGTGAGCTCGTTGCCGCCAAGCGCGACGACGCTGGTGCCGGATTGGTCGAGGCCCGGCGGGCTGCCGAAAATGAGGCGCGCGCCCTCCTCGACAGAGCGGCGGGCGAGATGACCGCGGATGAGGTCGGACAGCTCCTGACGCTCTTCAACGCGGACGCGTACCGGGGGGTCTCGAAAGCGGTGGCGGTTCACGCCGGGGTTCGGAGGGGCGCACGCGCGGCAGCTCGTGCGAGATCTGCCCCGCCTGAACGAGGCGCTCCGCGGCCTTTGGCGGGGATCGCCGGAGGAGGCGCTCGACGAGCTCGACAGGATAATGATCCGGCGAGATTTACCCGGGGCGGGTCGTTCGTTCCCTTCGATGCTGCTCTACCTGCGCGACCGGGAGCGGTTCGCGGTCCTCGGAGACGCGATCGCGACAGGCCTGCGGAACCTGACTGGGCGAGACTTCGTCTCCGGCAATGGCCGGGGGCCCTATCTCGAGTTTTGCAGAGTCGTGGAACGGGTGCGCGACGAGCTCTCGCTCGCACCTCAAGAGGCTGACTGGATCCTTTCTGCTGCGGCGCGGCCTCGCGCCGCTGATGGCAGCGGCATCGGGGACATTCGCGCGGTGTGGGAGCGGCGGGCGGACTGGCGGCGCGCTGAGGAGTGGGAGGAGCCACGGTTGGCAGCGCTCCCGGCGATCCAGGCGGCCGTGTATGGGTTTCTGTCCGGGCGCGACGACATCCACGCTTTCCGCCACGAGATCGATCATCTGAGCAAGGCCGCCGGGCACTGGGGCTTCAGGGGCACCGGGCAGATGTTCTTCAACGTGATTGTCAAGGCGGCCGACCCTGATCGCATCACGGCGGCGCTCAAGACCGCGCTGCCGCCGCCCACCGACGACGACGACTGCCGGCGCAAGTTCGAGGCATTCCACGAGTTCGTCGCCGAGGCGCAGGAGACCGCGAAGAACCGCGGCGCGGCCAAGCCACGATTCGGCTACGTCCCCTTCTTCCTCAGCTTCTTCTGGGAGGCGGCAGAACGCGAGACGTGGCCGATCTATTACCCAATGACGCGCAAGGTGCTTGCGGAACGCGGCCTTTGGGAGGAGAGCGGGTCGATGGCGGATCGGTACCTGCGGTTTCGCGACGTCATGGCGCGCCTACGCGAAGAGCTTGTCACTGACCAGTGGGGAGCCGAATCCGTCCTGTTCCACATGTCGTCACCGGCCCGAGTCCCGGCCGGCCGAGCCGAGCCACCCGTCTCGCCGACTCCGCCAAAGTCGGTGTATACGGCCTATCTCGAGGATGACCTCATCTTCCCGGATGAGGTCATCACATCAGTCGTCCTGAGCCTTCTGGCGAAGCCGTTTCTGATCCTGACCGGGATTTCAGGCACGGGCAAGACGAAGATCGCGACTGGACTCGCCCGCTACCTTGAGGATGGCGCGGTGGAGTCGCGCCACGAGCTGATCGCCGTGCGCGCCGACTGGACGGATCCTCGCGGGCTGATCGGCTACGAGAACCCGATTACCGAGCGTTACGCCACGACACCTTTGCTCGATCTCCTGCTCCGCGCGGAGGCCGACCCCGACTCCGTCTACGTCGCGATCCTCGACGAGATGAACCTCGCTCGCGTCGAGTACTACTTCAGCGACTTCCTGAGCGCGCTTGAGAGCGGCGTCCCGATCCCGCTTCGCTCCGGTGAAATCGCTGCGGTAGACGACATCCCGAAAGCGGTCAGCATCGGCCCGAACGTGCTCTTCATAGGCACCGTGAACGTCGACGAAACCACCCACGCGTTCAGCCCCAAGGTGCTGGACAGGGCAAACGTCATCGAGTTCAACGAGGTGGCCCTCGACCGCTACTTCGAGCGCGAGGCCGAGACCGTGCCGTCATCATTCCGCCTCCGCGACACCGGTATCGAGCCGACGGCGTTCATGACGAGCGCGGGGGCGTCGGTTGACGCGGACGACCTCCCGACGAGCGTCACCGAAGCCCTGACCGAGGTACACGCCCTGCTCGAGCGCGACCGCCTGCACTTCGGCTACCGGGTGATCAGCGAGATGTTGAGGTATGTGTCCCTCGCGCTCGGGCTCGTCGACGGCGAGCAGGAGGAAGTCGCGAGGACGGCGTTCGATCTTCAGCTCTTGCAAAAGATCCTGCCGAAGCTGACCGGTGGGCGCGAGCTCGAACCGACCCTCGGCAGGCTGCTCGTCTATTGCGTGAATGGGAGCACCCGGGCGACCGACGACGTCGCAAGCGCCCTGGCGCGGTATGACGACGCGCCGGAGCCGCACTACCCACGGGCAGCAGCGAAGCTCGCCCGGATGCTGGCGCGCCTGCGCGACACCGGGTTCGTGAGCGCGCTCGATTGACGTACGGTCGTCTCCTTCCGGAGGCCCCGTGTGGGCGCTATACGCTTGTTTCGCAGCGGGCAGGGTCGTTGCGCGAGCGGATCGACGGGACGCTCGAGATTGATGCAGAGAACCCCTACCTCGTCCGCAATTACGACGGACTCGAGCTCGCCCAGGTGATTGAGCGGCGGGCGGGCTCGGCCGAGGGGTGGTTGCGGATGGGCAACTTCATCGGCGAGACGAGCCTCGGTGGACGGCGGATCGTCGTCACGAGCACGCGGGCGACCGCCGCCCAGGTCGATCGCATGCTCGTCGACCTGACCGATGCCCTCTCCGCCCTACCAACCGGGTTTGCGGCGCCGGTCGGGATCGCGTATGACCGCGTCACCCTCGCTGGACAGGACGTTCTGTCGCAGGCCTACGCCTTCGTCCGCGACGCGATGCACCCCATCGGGCCCCACGACCTCCCGGCCGCCGTCCACCGGGTCTTCGTTCGGCCGCACGAGCGCCTCGTCCGGGAGGAGCGCGAACTCGCAGTGGGCACGATCGACCGCCTCGAAGGCCCCGCGCTGGTTCGGATTGCGTCGCGTCCCGACCGGCTGGTCATGGTAAAGCCCGGCGGTCGCGCCGAGGGGACAGAGCTTGCGCGCCGCCTCCGCGGCCGGCTCCCCGACGTTGTCCGCTCTTCCAGATCACAGCCGTCCATCGACACGTTCGAGAACCGGTTCGTGCGGACGGTTCTCGAAGCCGCGAAGTTCGTCGTGCGCTCTTTCGAGGGCCGTGTCCGCGCCTCCGGCCACCCGGCCGCGGCGGCTCACTGCGCCGAGGCGCGGGCGCTCGCCGCCCGGCTCGACCTTTGGCTACGCCAGCCGGTGATGGCAGCGGTGGCACCCGTCTCGCTCCTGCCCTTGCACTCGACCGTCCTTCGCGGCCGTCCGGGGTACCGCGATATCACGCGGTTCTATCTCGACTTGATCGCCCGCTCCCGCCTGCTCGAAGCGGAGACGGCCCGGCGCGTGATCGACGCCCGCGACGTGGCCATGATTTACGAGTGCTGGTGCTACACACAGGTGGTGGGCGCCGTCGCACGCGCGTTGGATATAGCCGTTGCTCCGGTGCCGACCCGTGAAGGAGCGTTCGGTTTTGACCTCATGCGTGGCGGACAGGCGGCCATCGGAGACGTCCGGGTCTCGTTCAACCGCACGTTCCGCGGATCGCCGGGCGGAGGAACCGGCACGTCATACTCCGTCGAGCTCCGACCCGATATCGCGCTCGAGCACGCCGATGGAACTCTCGACCTCTTTGACGCCAAGTTCAAGCGGGATGTCGTGCTGACGGGATCGTCCGAGACTGATGAGATCGCGGAGGAGGTCGCCACGACCTACCGGCGCGGCGACCTCTACAAGATGCATGCGTACCGGGACGCGATCGGCGCTCGTAGTGTGTGGATCCTCTATCCCGGGACGGGCACGGTGGAGGCGCACCGTGCTCCCGACGAGGGCGGTGTGGGCGCGATCCCGCTCCTTCCCGGCCAGTCGCGCGCGCCGCTGGACGGAGTCATAGGCCGTCTGATCACGGGGCAGCAATGTGACCACTGACGCATCGTCGGCCACTTTCCCGTGGCCTCGACCTTGAGGTGTAAGAACCGCGGCCGCAGGCTCGAGCCCTTGCCCGGGGATCACCACGGCTCTTCGGATTTTGCCGGAGCCACTATGAGTAGCGCACGACCAGCATGTCGAGCTCGTCTGCGAGGCATGGCCCACCGCTGAGCGAGCGTCCCAAGCCAACGAGCGCTCGACAGGCAGCGGAGTCGTAGTCCGTTTCGACACCGTTGAGTCCATCCTGCGCCCGGATCGAGGCGATTGCATCTGCGATAAGGACCCGGAGCGCGCCTTGGGGCGCACCGTCGAAACCCGACACCTCCCGGCGAGCGTCGAGACAGGCAGTAACGACGTCGCCCACTCCGTCGCTTGCCGTGCTCTTCTCGGATCCCGACCCGGACCGCGACGCCGGGCTGCAGCGATTCATGGCAACAAGAACCGTGGAAGCCGCTCATCTGTCCGCGGACGACGCCGGTCGAGCACTCCTTGGCAGGAACCGGCGCATCCTCGAGATGAGCACGATAGCCACGACCAAGAGGTGCTTCCGGGAAGCGCTAATGGAGGCCCTCGAGGACACCGCCCGGTACAGGGGCCCGACCCTCGCCATGCGCATCCTCGCCTGGGTGCTCTCGGAGCGGTCGCGCACCGGGGCGTCGATCGCGTGCTGTGACTCGTGCGATCCCGCCGCACGGGACGTGATCTGCGCCGGCGGCCTTCCGGCGGACGTCGCGGCGGCTGCATCTCAGTGGGATTGATAGGCACCCCCCGCGATGCGCTCGCCCGGCGATAGACTCGAACCCCGCGCCCTGCGGACGACCACCGGCCCCGACTTGGAGGACTGCCATGGATGTCGACCCCGCAAAGACCGCCGTCGTCCTGATCGAGTACCAGAACGACTTCACGACCGACGGGGGCGCCCTGCACGACGCCGTCAAGGGCGTCATGGACGACTCGAAGATGCTCGCCAACTCGCGCCGCATGGCCGACGAGGCGCGGAAGGCCGGCGCGACCGTCATCCACGCGCCGATCACCTTCGCGCCCGGCTACGGCGAGCTCGGCAACCACGACAAGGTCTACGGGATCCTGAAGGGCGTGATCGACTCGACCGCCTTCGTCAAGGGCACCTGGGGCGCCGAGATCTGCGACGAGATGGCGCCGGCCGAGTCCGACATCGTCGTCGAGGGCAAGCGCGGCCTCGACACCTTCGCGACCACCAACCTCGACTTCATCCTGCGCAGCCGCGAGATCGAAACCGTCATGCTCGGCGGCTTCCTCACCAACTGCTGCGTCGAGTCGACGATGCGGTCGGCCTACGAGAAGGGCTACGACGTCATCACGCTCACCGACTGCACCGCCGCTACGAGCGCGGAGGAGCAGCAGGCCGCAACCTCGCAGGACTACCCGATGTTCTCGCAGCCGATGACGAGCGACGAGGCGCTCGGGATGCTGAAGGGCAGCGGCGAGGTCGTCGACGCGAGCCGGGCCTATTCCGGCTGAGCGCGACGCCATCCTGACGATCGGCTACGGGCATCGCTCGATGCCCGAGTTCGTGGCCGCACTCTCGTCCGCGGGCGTGACGCACCTCGTCGACGTCCGCACGGCGCCCTACTCGCGCTTCAAGCCGGAGTTCTCGCGCGAGCCGCTCGCGAGTGCCCTCGAGGCGCAAGGCATCCGGTACGTCTTCATGGGCCGCGAGCTCGGCGGACAGCCGGGCGGGAAGCCGGACTACGCGCAGATGCGCCTGCGCCCCGCCTTCCTCGAGGGCGTCGCCCGCCTCGAAGCCGGCCGCGAGGCCGGGCACCGCATCGCGCTCATGTGCGCCGAGGCGAAGCCGCAGTCGTGCCACCGCACGAAGCTCGTCGCCGTGGAACTCGTCGCGCACGGCGTCCCGGTGACCCACATCGACGAGCATGGCGACCGGCGCTCCCACGCCGAGATCATGCAGCTCGTGACCGGCGGGCAGGAAGCGCTCTTCTAGCAGCGCCGCACGAGATCGCCCGGATCGGCCCGGCAGACGTTCGCCCCAGGGCCACCGCTCACCACGTCTCCCGGCAGGCCGTCCCGCGCGTCGATGGTGTCGTCGCCGGCCCCTCCCAGGAGGCGGTCGCGCCCCCGGCCGCCGAAGATGTCGTCGTCACCCGCCAGACCATGGATGACGTTCGGGACGCCGCCACCCCGGACGGTGTCTCCGAGTGGCGAGCCGTACACGTCCTCGAAGCCGGACAGGAACTCCTTGCCTCCGCCGGCGACGGCGTGGAGGCCGACGCGGACGCGCACACCCGCCGGGGCCCAGCCGAACGAGATCGCGTCCTCCCCGCGCCCGCCCGAGATGATGTCCTGACCGCCCCGGCCCGCGATCATGTCGCGCCCGCCGAGGCCGCAGATGACGTCGTTCCCCGGCGTGCCGAAGATCACGTCGCGCGAGCTCGAACCGGTTCTCGTGCACGCCACCGGCCGCCAGGCCGGCGCCTTGGTGTGCGCGGCGACGAGGATGGGGTCGACGCCGTCGGGGCGCACGATCACCGTGTCGTGCTCGTGCGGGATCTGGCGGGTGAAGGCGATCTCCGTCCCGTCGGGCGACCAGGCGGGATCGGACGCGGACTCGGACGCCGGGGTGATCGCG
>JAICJI010000050.1 GCA_025928515.1 Thermoleophilia bacterium | reverse complement strand
TTCGATCCGCATCACGCCGCTGAAGGAGTGCCCGACCGCAAGCTTCCCTAGACGCGGAGGGGCTGCCTGCTCCGATCCAGGACGCGCGTCACCCGCATCCGAAGACGTTCAGATGCCGTTTTCTGATCGTGAAAACACTAGAGCTCCTACGCCATTGGCCACGTCCGGCACCAGCGTTTGTCGTGACCGCTCGGATGCAGACCCAGCGCAGTGCGTACCGCGCACTCGGCCTGCGAGTCCAGTAAGTCCCTCCGGAACCGGGCACCTACGCTGATTTTGATCTGAGGCGCGCTAGGAGCGGCTAGTAATCCTCCGCGGGAATCCGACCGACCTCGCGATGGCCCTTCCGCCCGTCGTGCCGGGCGTGTAGCAGGGAGAGACCGTCTTCTGCGGTAAGAGGAGGCGGTGAGGCCAGCAGCAAGACCGCTACCCGCGACCATCGGCAGGTGAGTGCGGATTCATTACGCCGGAATGTCGGTGTCGCGTCCTCAACCACTCGACGCTGACCCGGACAAACGCCGGCGAACGAGCCCGTCGGCAGCTTCCGCGGGTGTGATTTTTTCGGTGACGGCTTCGGCAAAGAGAGCACGCAGCGTGTGGCCGATTCCGGCGAGCCGTTCCTCGAGCTGCGCCTCGTTCCAGCTCTCGTCCTCGAGGCCGATGAGCTGGATGATCCCGCCCGCGTTGACGACGTAGTCCGGTGCATAGAGGATGCCGCGCTCTCGCAGCCGTTCCGCGTCCTCGGGCTCGGCGAGCTGGTTGTTGGCGCAGCCGGCGATCGCGCGGCAGGCGAGCTGCGGAATCGAATCGGCGCTCAGCGTGCCCCCGACGGCGCAGGGCGAGTAGACGTCCACTTCCGTCTCGAGCACCGCCTCGGGCGGCACGGTCTCGCAGCCGGTTGCGGCAGCCCGCTCTTCGTCGACGTCGCTGACGAGGACGCGTGCTCCCGCCTCGGCGAGCTCGCGCGCGAGCAGGCCGCCGACGGCACCCGCGCCCTGCACGAGGACGCTGCGGCCGGCGAGGTCGGGTGAGCCGAAGGCGTGCTCGACCGTCGCGCGGATCGCGTGCACCCCGCCGCGGGCGGTGCCGCGACCGCTGTTGCCGCCACGGCCCGTCGTCCCGTAGACCCACGGGCATGTCTCGGCGACGACGTCGAGATCCTCGGGCGAGATGTTCATGTCGCCGGCCGTCCGGTAGCTGCCGCCCAGCGACGCGACGAGCTCGCCGTACCGCCGGAGAAGACGACGTCGCGGCTCGCCGGTCGGCAGTTCCTGCACGGCGAGCACGGCCTTGCCGCCGCCGCGTGGCATCCCCGCCGCGGCCATCTTCCACGTCATCGCCCCCGAGAGGCGCATCGCGTCGGCAAGGCCGTCTGCCGGCGCGGGGTAGACGCGCATGCGCGTGCCGCCGCCGGCTGGGCCGAGCACGGTGGAGTGGACGCACACGAACATCCAAGCTCCGCCCTCGGCGTCGTACCGGATGACCGCGTGCTCGCCGTTCCAGCCTGCGAGTAGCCCCTCGAAGTCCATGCATTGGACGGTACCGCAGCGCCTCTCGGCTACACTCCGGCGCCGGAATGGCCGGAGAACGCACCAAGCTCGTCGTCGCTCAACGCGAGAGGCTCGGCTCGGCCGAGTCGCGTCGCCTGCGCAAGGAGGGGCTCGTCCCGGGCGTCCTCTACGGCAGCGGCGAGCCCGTTTCCATCAGCATCGCCGAGCGTGAGCTGCGGCGCGCGCTCACCGGTGCGGCCGGGCTGCACTCGATCCTGGACGTCGAAATCGACGGCAAGGGCGAGACGCACGCGTCGATTCTCAAGGAGTACCAGGTCGATCCGGTGCGGGGCGGCGTCACGCACGTCGACCTGCACGAGGTTCGGCTCGACAAGCCGATCCAGGCTTCCGTCTCCGTCCAGCTGCACGGCGGCGACGACGCGCCGGGCGTGCGCGAGGGCGGCGTGCTCTCGCAGCCGCTGCGTGAGGTCAGGGTCGAAGCTCTGCCGCTCGAAGTGCCGGAGCACCTCGACCTCGACGTCTCGGGCATGGAGATCGGCGGCACGCTCCGCATCTCCGACCTCGTCGCGCCCGAAGGCTCCACGCTTCTTGACGATCCCGAGATGGTCGTCGCCACCGTCACCGCTCCCACCAAGGTCGTCGAGCCCGAGCCCACCGAAGAGGAGCTCGCCGCGCTGGAGGCCGAGGGCGAGGAGGGCGCCGAGGGCGAGGAGGGTGCCGAGGGCGAGGCTGCCGAGGGTGCAGCCGGCGAGTCGGAGGCGGAGGCCTCCGGCGACGAAGACACCGCCGAGGGCTAACTCTTGTACCTGGTCGCCGGTCTGGGGAACCCGGGCCGCGAGCACGCCCGCAACCGGCACAACGCCGGCTGGCTCGTCGTGGACGAGCTCGCCCGGCGGCACGGTGGGTCCTGGCGGGGGAAGTTCGCCGGCCAGATGGCGGAGGTGCGTGTGGGCGACGAGCGGCTCGCGCTCCTGAAGCCCGAGACGTACATGAACGACTCCGGCCGTTCGGTCGGCCCTGCCGCGGCGTTCTTCAAGCTGGAGCCGGCCCAGGTGCTCGTCGTCCACGACGAGGGCGACTTCGATCTCGGCCGCCTCGAGCTGAAGGTGGGGGGTGGGCTCGCCGGTCACAACGGGCTCCGCTCGATCGCCCGGGACCTCGGCACGCAAGACTTCCTTCGCCTGCGCATCGGTGTGGGTCGCCCCGAGCGCGGCGATCCGCGGCCGCTCGCCGATTTCGTGCTCGCGAACTTCGATCCGCACGACGATGAGGAAGAGCTGATCGCCCGTGCGGCAGACGCCGTCGAGACGCTCGTCGCCGAGGGCGTCGAGAGGGCTCAGGTGCAGATCAACCGCCGCTAGGAACGCAGCGGAGAATCGAGCGTGCCGAGCCCGTGCTCGAGCAGGCGGTACGCCCGCTCGAGGTCGCTGCGCAGGCGCCGCACCGCGGCTGGGCCGCTCCGGCCGGCGAGCGCCTGCGCGCGCGCGTTGCGGAAGAACTGCCAGTGGACGCTCATGAGGAGATTCGCCGCGATCTGTGCGTCGGCAGGGTGCAGCCGGAGCTCCTCACGGATCGTTGCGGCAAGGTGGTCGGAGAACTCCGCCATGACCTCGACTTCCTTCGCCTGTAGCGCCGGCGACTCCTCGATCACGCGCGCGAAATGCACGAACCCCGGGCTCGCGAGCCGACTCGCCTGCGCGGCGTGATGGTCGTGCATCGCCGCGACGAGCGACTGGCCCGGCTGCCGCCCGCGGACGGTCTCGCCGAGCGCCTCGAGCCGCTCCGGCACCTCGTCGAAGAAGATGTCTTCCTTCGTGGGGAAATAGTTGAAGACGGTCTTCTCGGAGACGCCCGCGTGGCGGGCCACGTCGCCGACGGTAACGTGATCGAAGCCGCGCTCCACGAACAGGCTCATGGCCGAATCGGCGATCGCCTGGCGGGTCTGGAGCTTCTTCGTCTCGCGCAAGCCCATCAACGAAATCGTAGCATTTCTTACAGTTGCGGTAAAGTTACCGTTTCTGTAAAATCGGGGAAGTCGCAAGCGAAGGAAGGAAGAGGATGCTGGCTCGTCTCGCGCACGTCATTGCCCGTCATCGCTGGAAGATCATCGGCGCCTGGATCGTCCTCACGCTCTTCGGCGGCTTCGCCGCGGGCCAGGTCTCGAAGCGCTGGTACCAGACCTTTTCGATCCCCGGCAAGTCGGCGTACGAGGCGAACCAGCGCACGCTGAAGACGTTCGGGACCGGCGTCCGGCCCCCGAACGTCGTCGTCTTCCACACCTCGGGCGACGCGACGAAGAACGGTGCGATCCGGGCTGCGATGCTCCGCGTCGCGCGGGACAATCCGGCCGCTCGCACGAGCTCGTACTTCTCGACGCACGACGCCATGTACGTCTCGAAGGACCGGCACACGACGTTCATGGAGGTCTATCCACCCGGTTCGCCGACGTTCAGCACGACGAGCGGCGCGTCGGCGATGCTGGCCGAAGCCGAGCGCGGGCTGCCGCCGGGGATCCAGGCGCAGGTCACCGGACACGACCCGCTCGAGGAGGCGAGCACCCACGGCGGGGGCAGCGGGAACATCCTCCTTGAAGCTGGGGTCGGCGGCCTCGGGGCGATCGTGATCCTGCTCTTCGTCTTCGGCACCCTGCCGGCGATGCTGATGCCGGTCGCCGTCGCCGCGGCCGCGATTCTCAACACGTTCACCCTCGTCTGGGGGCTGACCTACGTCACGAACGTCTCGATCATCGTCGAGTTCCTGATCGCGCTCGTCGGCCTCGGGGTCGCGATCGACTACGCCCTGCTCATGATCTTCCGCTTCCGCGACGAGCTGCGCGAGGGGAACGACGTCGAGACGGCGCTCGTGGAGACGATGACCCACGCCGGGCGCTCGGTGATCGTCTCGGGCTCGACCGTGGCTGTAGGGCTCCTCTCGATGGTCATCCTGCCGCTGCCCTTCATTCGCTCGATCGGGATTGGCGGCATGTTGATCCCGGCCGTGTCCGTGCTCGCGGCGATCACGTTGATGCCCGCTCTGCTCGCGGTGCTCGGCGAGCGGATCAACAGGCTCCGTGTGATGCCGAAGCGGTACGTCGACCACGGCCATCCGGAGGACGGCGCCTGGGGGCGCTGGGCCCGCTTCGTCCTGCGGCGCCCATGGCCGGTCGCGATCACCGGTGCAGCGATCGTCGCCGTGCTCGTCACGCTCGGCGTGCAGCTGAACCCGAACGAGTCGCAGCTGAAGAACTTCCCCGGCTCGGGCACCGCGATCGCCGGGCGGGCGATGCTCGCCGACGCCCGCATCTCGCCGGGCGTGATGAAGCCGTTCGTTACGCTCGTAGAGAACGGCGGCGACCCGCAGGCGGTTGCCGCGAAGGAGCGCACCGTGCCGGGCATCCTTGGCGCGACGGTTCCGCCCGGGCCCGGCTGGCATCGAGGACAGAACACGCTCGTCGAGGCGTTCCCGGCCATCGACGGCGCGGCGCCAGGGATTCAGGGCGTGATCGACCGCGTCAACGGCGTCCTGCCGGGGACGAGCGCAACGCTGGGCGGCGTCCCGGCGCAGGATCGCGACTTCGTGCACGCCGTCTTCGGCAACTTCCCGTACGTCCTCGCATTCGTGCTCGTGCTGACGCTCGTGCTGCTGACGCGAGCCTTCCGGTCGGTCGTGCTGCCGATCAAGGCAGCAATCCTCAACCTCGTCTCGCTCGGCGGAGCATTCGGGATCGTCGTGTACATCTTCCAGATGGGCCACGGCTCGTCGCTGTGGAACATCACGGCGACGCAGGCGATCACGGCCTGGATCCCGCTGATGATCTTCGCGTTCTTGTTCGGCCTCTCGATGGACTACGAGGTCTTCATGCTCACGCGGATGCGCGAGGCGTACGACGAGACCGGGTCCACCGACCGGGCGATCGAGCTCGGCCTCGCCCGGACCGGGAAACTCGTCACGAGCGCTGCGCTCATCCTGATGTTCGCGTTCCTCGTGCTCTCGTCGAGCCCGGGCTTCGAGATCAAGGAGTTCGCGATCGGCCTCGCCGCCGGGATCATCTTCGACGCGACGGTGATCCGCGCCCTGCTCGTGCCGGCGCTGATGCGCCTGCTCGGGAACACGAACTGGTGGCTGCCGCACTGGACGCGGCGTGCGCTGTTCATCCGGGAGGAGCGTGTGCCGGAGGCGGTGGTCGAGGCGTAAGCGCGTCAGCGGACGCGGCGGCGGACCCGGAACCGGACCCGACTCGTTCCCTCGCCCGCGCGGGTCCGGACCGAGATCCGCCCGCTCGTGACCCGACGCGGGACGATCGCGACGATCCGGGTCGGTGACAACACGCGGAAACGTGCACGGCGTCCGCGGAACCTCACGCTTGTAGCGCCGCCGAGATTGGCGCCGCGGATCGTGATCCGCGTGCCTGCGCGCGCTCTTCGCGGGAGAAATGAGCCGATCGACGGCAGGGGCTTGAACGCCCGCGAGCTGACTCCTCGGCCGTCGGCGGTCGTCACGGTCAGGCGGCCGCGACCTGCCAGCTTCGGAACCCGCGCGCTGATCCGAGTGGGCGAGATCACGACGAAGTGAGCGTTCCGACCGGCGAACCGCACGTTCGACGCCCCAAACAGATTCGTTCCCCTGATGAGGACGCGAGTGCGGGCGACCGCGCGCGCCGGCGAGAATGAGGTGATTGCGGGCACCGGCTCGAACGCCGTCGAACTCGAAGCGTTTCCGCCCGGAGTGACGAGGGTGAGCTCACCCGCCGTGGCCGTCGCGGGCACCGTGGCAGTCACCTGAGTCGCCGACGTCACACTGAACGCCGCGGCCGTAACCCCGCCGAACATCACGGCGCTCGCGCCGAGCAGGTTGGTGCCGGTGATCGTGACGCGCGTATCGGCTGTGCCGCTAACCGGGGTGAAGGACTGGATCGCGGGCAGCGGGCTGAACGTGCTGGTGCTCCATCCTCGTCCTTTCGAGGTGGTCACCCCGATCGTGCCGACGGTCGCGGCCGGCGGCACAGTCGCCGTGATCTCGGTCGGGGAGTCGACGGTGAAGCTCGTCGCGTCGACACCGGAGAACTTGACGCCCGTGGCGGCGTCGAAATTCGCGCCTCGAATCGTCACTTTCGTGCCAGCCAGAGCGCGGCTCGGGCCGAAGGACCGGATCACAGGTCCCGTTGTGAACTCGTAGCCGATCCTGCCGTCGCTGTAGAGGCCGACGTTCTGCGCAGCGATGGTTGTCGCGATGTCCCCGCCGGAGGCCGAGGCGGTAACCGCGTTGGGCCTGAACCAGGTGACCGCCTCGTGGCCCGCCCCGAGGTTGTCGCCGGTATATCCGTCGCCGGCGTAGAAGCGCGCGGGTGTCGGAGCGGTCGTCCAGCTCGCCCCGGGACGCTGGAAGGCGTACATGGATCCTTGGGCCGGGTCGAGTCCGACGGTGTCGAATGCCGTGCACAGGAGCTGGCTCCCGTCGTCGCTCACATGCGGGCACGCGAAGAGTCCGTACTGGCCGGGAGACGGCGTGGTCAGCCGCACCCTTTGCTGCCAGCCGCCGCTGTCGTGCTCATAGATCCAGACGGCGCCGGCGAAGGACGGCAGCCCCGCGCTCGTGGTGGCGCCGATCGCCGCCGTTTTTCCGTCGCCCGAGAGCGAGAGGTTAAGTCCGAAGTCGGTCTCGAACGCCGTCTCGGGGGCGTCGATCGTCTGCGCGAGAGACCACGCCGGGCCGGAGCGTTCGTAGTCGTAGACGCGACCGGCGTACAGCTGTCCGGAGATCGCGCAGTCGGGTGCGCCGACGAGCAGCCTCGAGCCGTCGGAGGAGATCGCGAGCCGCGGCGGCCCGATCGTGGAGTAGCAGTTGTCGCCGGCGGGAAGGACGAGATGCTGCTCGAGGGCCCACCCGGAGGAGCCTCGAACGAACACGTCCACTCGACCGGAGCTCAGAACGACCGCCCGCCTTCCGTCTGCGGAGAGCGTCGAATTGATGCCGAAGTAGTCGCAGCCATCCCAGGTGGGCGAGCCTGCCGAGCCGATCCCAGGCGGGAAGAGCGTCTGCGCCAAGCTCCAACCGGTTGCGCCGCGCTCGTAGACGAACGCGGCACAGCGGAAGTCGTTCGTGCCGACCTGATCCATGGTCTGCGAGGTGAGGAGCGTCGAGCCGTCCGCCGAGAGCGAGATCTCGGCTCCGAAATCGAAGCAGCTGGGCCAGTACCTCCAGTCGCCGGTGCCGACGGCGGGCGCGCTCAGCGTGCCGTCAGGTGTCCAGCCGGAGGCCGTCTGGCGTTGCAGGAAGATGCCGCCCAGGCCGGTGGGGGCGTTGCTTGAGCACGAACCGTTGGCATTGGAGACAGTGATCGCCCGCTCGTCGCCGTTTGCCGCCTCTGTCAGGCGGAAGAAACCCCATTCGGGATCGATGCTCTGCACCAACGATTCTGCTCCCGCCGGCGGCAGGAGCGGTTCCTCGGCCCAGCCCGTCGGAAGATCGGAGGTCTCGAAGCGCGCGACTACCGACGCATTCGGGCCAATTGTCGCGGTACACGTCTCGGTACCCGAGCAGTGTCCCTGCCAGCCGACGAAGCTCGAGCCTGTGGCCGGGTGCGCCGTGAACGTCTCGGTCTTCCCGACAACGGCCGACATGTCGCAGACGGCGTTGGTGCAGTCGACGCCGCTGTTACCGGTCACGCGCCCTCCTCCCGAGCCCGTGAGCACGAGCTGAGCAACGTCACGCTGAACGCAGGAGCCGGGCTCGCCGCTCGAAGCGTCGTACGTCTGGTTGCTCCATTCCTCCTGTAGGTAGTACTCCCCGGTTCCGATCTGCTCGTTGTAGTCAGTGTCCGTTCCGGATCCGCCGGTGGAGCCGAGCGGTTGGCCGAATCTCCAGGCGCACTTGTCCCCGATCTCGAAGCCCGCCTGGTCGTACCAGGCGCTGAGGAGCGGATCGGTGATTGACTCGATGTGCTCATGGCTGACGAGGTTGATCGTCGCGTCCGCGTCGTCCCCGTTCGGTCGTTCGCCGGTGTCGCATGCCGAGCCGGCCGCGGGCAGTGCCGCATACGGCTCGTCCGCGTAGAGGACGGTGCCGGTACCGCTCGTGAATGAGCTGTGATAGGCGCAGTAGTACGAGTAAGCGCAGGTCGACGAGCTGGAGTCGAAGCAGGAGC
Organism: Thermoleophilia bacterium; assembly: GCA_025928515.1. Classification (GTDB taxonomy): domain Bacteria; phylum Actinomycetota; class Thermoleophilia; order Gaiellales; family Gaiellaceae; genus Palsa-739. The sequence continues at coordinate 5,588 of JAICJI010000050.1, read as the reverse complement.
CGACTTGCAGCGGAGTGAAGACGAAGAACTCGCGACTGAGCCCGGTCGGCCACCCGTGCGCAGCAATCACATTGTCGATCTCAGCCTGGAGCTGCGCGTCGGTAAGGCAGACCGCCAGTGGGCCGTCTGTGCAGCCGCTCGCGGGGAACGGATCGGTGTCGATGACCGAGCCGCCAAAGCTGGATGCGTAGTTGCCTGCGCCCGTCGTGTCCCCGTACTGCGTGGCGACCGAGTACACGTTGTCCGAATGTCCGCTGGCAGCCCCGACGTTCTGGAGGAAACCGTCGATCAGCGACTCGTAGTTGGCGCTCACGGAGTAGCCCGCTGGGAGCCAATAGATCGCATAGGTCGTGTGGGCGCGCATCACCGGACCACCGTGGTTGCTCAGGTTTCCCGAACCCAATCCCGAGGTCGACGGCCCAGCCGGTCCAGGAAGCCCGCCGGGGCCGGGCGAGCGATGTGAAGAGGCCCTCGAAAATGCATGCGGCCGGCGCGAAAGGACGATTCCGCCGATGTGCCCGAATCGCCTCGGCGAGGGCAAACGACCGCCTCCTGTGAACAACGGCCGTGGATAGTGCGTCGGGGATAACGCCGCCGAAGCACCGGTCGTCAGCAGGAGCCCGACGCAAACCGCCGCCCCGACAAGAGAGCCGCAGCCTCGCGTCCTGCCAATTGGCAGCCGTCCCCCGTACCGACCCATCACTCAGGGAATCTTGGCCCGATTCCACCGCTTCCGCAAGCGCGACGAGTTGGAGCCGGCGGAGAGCGGGGATAGCGCCGGCTCCACCGGGCAGGCCCCCGACGGGGATCGCGGCGCGGTGCCGGAGCGTACGCCGCGGGGCGGCGGGTTACCATCGAAGTCCGCGGAACCGGCCGGTTCCGCCCTTCGTCATGGACCGTCCGGTACTTCACGCCTTCGTCCGCGAGCTCGTCGAGCACGAGCGTCTCGCCGAGCTCGCGGACGCGCTTCCGACACGCGCCCGCGTGTCGGAGTCCGCACTGCCGCCGCTACTCGCTTCGCTGCACGAGCGTCTGGGGCGCGGCTTGGTCGTGCTCCTGGCGGAAGACGCGGACGCGCGCGACGCTGCGGAGGCCGCGTCCTGGTTCCTCGGCGACGAGGTTGTCGGCCTCTTCCCGAGCCGTGGCGTCACCTGGGAGTCTGGTCTCGTTCCGCCGCCGCACCTCGTCGGCGAACGCGCGCGGGCGCTCGACGTTCTCTCGCGGGGCGGGCTCGTCTGCGCATCCGCGAGAGCGCTCGCCGAAGGGCTTCCCCCGCAGGACGCGCGCGCCGAGCCGGTCGAGCTGCGCACCGGGCTCGAGCTCGGCGTCGAGGGGCTGGGAGAGGTCCTCGCCATCGCGGGTTACGAGCGCGTCGAGCGCGTCGACGATCGCGGGCAGTTCGCAGTGCGCGGCGGCATCGTCGACGTCTTCCCGACGACGGGTCGCGAGCCGCTGCGCGTCGAGTTCTTCGGCGACGAAATCGAGTCGGTGCGTGCCTTCTCGCCCTTCACGCAGCGCGCGCTCCACCCGGTGGCCGAAGCGACCCTGTACCCCGCGGCCGAGCGGCGCCTCGATCTCCTCGAAACAGAGCCGACCGACGAAGAGGCAGAGGCGCCTGACGACCTCGTGCCGCCGTTCGACGGCGCGCCGGACTTCGTCTTCCAGCCGGACGACGTTCGCCGCGTCTGGGAGGAGGACGGGATCGCCGACCCGCCCTCGCTCGCGGGCTCGACGGAGCTCGACCCGTTCCCGCAGACGCAGCCCTTCTCCTTCGAAGCCCAGCGGCCGGCGATCGCGGCCCGCGGGCTCGCCGAGGCCGAAAGCGAGCTCGCGGCGCTGCTGCGGTCGGAGCAGCGCGTCGTCGTCGCGTTCCCACATCGCGGCGAGGCGCTGCGGACGCAGAACCTGCTCCGCCGGGTCGAGGCGAGAGTGCTCGAGCCGGGGGAGGAGCTGCCGGAGAAGCCGGAGCTGCTCTTCGCCGTCGCGCCGGCCCGACGTGGCTTCGTCTGGCGCGAGCTCGGTCTCGTCCTGCTGCCGGACCACCAGGTCTTCCGCCGCCGTGTGCCGCGCGAGCGCCGGCTCGGCGGGCGGGCGCTGCAGTCCTTCGCCGACCTGCGCACCGGTGACTACGTCGTGCACGAGGATCACGGCGTCGGTCGGCTGCTCGGGTTCGAGACGAACACCGTCGCCGGCGTCACGCGCGACTACCTCCTCCTTGCCTTCCGCGGCGAGGATCGGCTCTACGTCCCGCACGAGCAGCTCGGCAAGGTCTCGCGCTACGTCGGCGCGGACGCCGGAGCGCCTGCGCTCTCGAAGCTGGGCGGCAAGGCGTGGCAGACGCTCAAGTCGCGTGCGCGCGAGTCGGTCCGCGAGCTCGCCGGTGATCTGATCCAGCTCTACGCGCAGCGTCAGACCCGCGAGGGAGTCGCCTACGAGCTCTCCAGCGAGTGGCTCCCGCAGCTCGAGGCGAGCTTCCCGTACCGCGAGACGCCGGACCAGGAAGCCGCGATCGAGGCGGTGAAGGAGGATCTCGAGGCGCCGCGGCCGATGGACAGGCTCGTCTGCGGTGACGTCGGCTTCGGCAAGACGGAGGTCGCGGTGCGCGCGGCGTTCGCCGTCGCCGTGAACGGGCGGCAGGTGCTGCTGCTCGCGCCGACGACGATCCTCGCCGAGCAGCACTACAACACGTTCAAGGAGCGCTTCCGGGACTTCCCGGTGCAGGTGGCGATGGTCTCGCGCTTCGTCGCCCCGAAAGAGACGAAGCGGATTCTCGCCGACTTCAGCGCCGGCAAGGTCGACGTCCTGATCGGGACGCATCGCGTCCTCAGCCGCGACGTGATCCCGAAGGAGCTCGGGCTCGTGGTCCTCGACGAGGAGCAGCGGTTCGGCGTCGCACAGAAGGAGCTGCTCAAGTCGCTGCGGCTCGAGGTCGACGTGCTCACGCTCAGCGCCACGCCGATCCCGCGCACGCTGCACCTCTCGCTCGCGGGCATGCGCGACATCTCGATCATCGAAACACCGCCCGAAGGCCGGCGGCCGATCCGCACGACCGTCGGCGAGTACGACGAGGAGCTCGTGAAGCTCGCGCTCGAGCGCGAGGCCGAGCGCGAGGGCCAGGCCTTCTTCCTCCACAACCGGGTCGAGACGATCGAGGAGCGCGCGGAGCAGCTCCAGCAGCTCTGTCCGGGGTTGCGGTTCCTCGTCGCGCACGGCCAGATGCGCGAGAAGGAGCTCGAGGAGCGGATGCACTCGTTCCTGCGAGGCGACGCCGACGTGCTCGTCTCGACCACGATCATCGAGTCCGGGATCGACATCCCGCAGGCGAACACGCTCATCGTCGAGCGCTCCGACATGCTCGGGCTCGCCCAGCTCTACCAGATCCGCGGGCGAGTGGGCCGCTCCGACGCGACCTCGTTCGCGTACCTCTTGTACCCGGACGCACACGAGCTGACCCCCGAGGCGCGGGCGCGCCTGGCGACGCTTGCGGATCACACCGAGCTCGGTGCCGGCTTCGCGATCGCGATGCGAGATCTCGAGATCCGCGGCGCGGGCGAGTTGCTCGGCGCGGAGCAATCGGGCCACGTCGCGGCCGTCGGCTTCGAGCTCTACGTCGAGCTGCTGAACGAGGCAGTCGCCGAGCTGCAGGGCCAGAAGCGGATCGCCGCCCGGCCGGTGCGAGTGGACGCGCGCGTCGACGCCTACGTCCCCGGGGCCTACGTCAACTCGGAGGCACTGCGCATCGACGTGCACCGTAGGCTGGCGCTCGCGGAGACGGAGGACGAGCTACGCGAGCTGCAGGCCGCTCTCGAGGATCGCTACGGCCCGCTCCCGGAGCCGGTCGAGAACCTCTTCCGGATCCAGGAGGCAAAGATCAAGGTCGCGCTCCTCGGTGCCGACTATCTCGTCTTCCAGGGCGGTAGGGCCACGGTCGGCCGGCTCGTGCTCGGCTCGGGCGAGCTGCGCGAGCTCCGCGACCGCGCCAAAACGGCCGTGTACATGTCGGCTAAGCAGGAGGTAAGCATGCGTGGGCAAGAGCAAATCGCCCAGGCGGTCGAGCTGGTCGATGCTATCTTGGACGCGCGCCGAGCGGCTTGAGACCGCCTTGCACGCACCGGCGCCTTTCCCGCGACATCGACCTCACTGGATGGAAATGAAGACTCGCCTGCTAACCGTGTCCGTGTCCCTCGCGCTCGTCGTTTTGCTCGCCGCCTGCGGTGGAGGCAGCGGCGGAGGCTCCGTGCCGAACGACTCAGTTGCCAAGGTCAACTCCACGTCGATCACGAAGGCGAGCTTCAACTCCTTGATGACCGTCGCGTTCGCCAAGTTCAAGGCCACGCACCAGCCCGCGCCGAAGGTCGGCACAACCGCGTACACGACCCTGAAGGGTCAGGCCGTCGCCTATCTCGTGCAGCAGGAAGAGCTGAAGCAGGAGGCCGACAAGCTCGGCGTCACCGTGACGCAGCAGGACATCGACAAGCAGCTCGCGACGATCAAGAAGACGTACTACCACGGCAGCCAGAAGAAGCTCCTCGCAGCGCTGAAGACGCAGGACATCAACCTCCAGCAGCTCGAGCAGTACAGCATCGCGCCGAACCTGCTCAGCTCGAAGCTGCAGGCCAAGGTGACGTCGAGTGTCAAGGTGACCGACGCGGCGGCGCAGAAGTACTACACCCAGAACAAGACCACGTTCACGACGCCGAAGACGCGCGAGGTCCGGCACATTCTCGTCAACAGCAAGAGCCTGGCCGAGAAGCTGGAGCGGAAGCTGAAGGGCGGAGCGAGCTTCGCCGTACTGGCGAAGAAGTATTCGAAGGACACCGGATCGGCGTCGCAGGGCGGCAAGCTCTGCGTCGCCCACGGCACCACGAGCGGCGCCTGCTCGCAGACGGTCCCGCCGTTCGACAAGGCCGCCTTCTCGCTCAAGACGAAGGAGATCTCGCAGCCCGTGCACAGCCAGTTCGGCTGGCACATCATCCAGCCGCTCGGCGCGATCAAGCCCGCGCACACGCAGACCTTCTCCGAGGTGAAGTCGCAGATCATCGCGAACCTCAGCCAGCAGCAGAAGGCAACCGCCTGGCAGACCTGGCTCTCGAAGTTGCCGAATGACTTCAAGGGCAAGGTCAGCTACCAGACGGGCTACGCGCCGCCTTCCACGTCGACGATCCCGACCACGACCGGCTGACGTGGAGGGCCTTGAACAGGCCCTTCTGGAGCTGCAAGGGCTGACGAAGCTCCTGCGCCGCGAGTGCCCGTGGGATCGCGAGCAGACGACGGCGACGATCGTCCCGCACACGGTCGAGGAGGCCTACGAGGTCGCCGACGCTGCGCTCGCCGGCGACGACGAGAAGCTCCTCGACGAGCTCGGCGACCTCCTCTTCCAGGTCTACTTCCTCGCGCTGCTGCTCGAGGAGCGGGGTGCCGGGGATCTGGCGCAGGTGGCCCGCGGGGTGCACGAGAAGCTCGTGCGCCGGCATCCGCATGTCTTTGGAGATGTCACTGCCGACTCGGCGTCGCGCGTGAAGGAGAACTGGGAACGCATCAAGCGGGAGCAGGAGGGGCGGGAGGGCGTCTTCCACGACGTGCCGGAT
>JAICJI010000022.1 GCA_025928515.1 Thermoleophilia bacterium | reverse complement strand
GCCCTTCTCGAGCCGCAGCGCCTCCTTGATCAGGACGGCCGCCGGCGGCGTCTTCGTGATGAAGTCGAAGCTCCGGTCCTCGTAGACCGTGATCTCGACGGGGATGATGCGGCCGTTCTCCTGCGCGGTCTGCGCGTTGAACGCCTTGCAGAACTCCATGATGTTCACGCCGTGCTGGCCGAGCGCAGGGCCGACCGGCGGGGCCGGGTTCGCCTGGCCGCCGGGGATCTGGAGCTTGATCAGGGTGAGGACTTTCTTCGCCATCTACTACCTCAGTCCAGTTTCTTCACGTTGTCGAATCCAACCTCGACCGGCACCTGCCGCTCGAAGATGTTCACCATCACCTGAAGCTTCTGCGCGTCAGGGTTCACGTCGGTGATCTCGCCGTCGAAGTCCGCGAGCGGGCCGGAGGTGATCTTGACCGATTCGCCGAGCTGGAACTCGACCTGCGAGCGCTGGGCGAGTGCCGTGCCGGCTCCGGTGTGGAGGATCCGGTCGACCTCGGGCTGCGAGAGCGGCACGGGCGTCTGGCCGGCGCCGACGAAGCCTGTCACGCCGGGCGTGTTCTTCACGACCGTCCAGGCGTCGTCGTTCAAATCCATGTTCACGAGCACGTACCCGGGGAGCGTGCGCTTCTCGGCCTGCACCTTCTGGCCGTCCTTCGTCTCGATCACCTGCTCGGTCGGGACGACGACACGCCGGAAGCGGGCGCGCTGGTTCATCGACTCGATCCGGTGCTCGAGATTGGTCTTCACCTTGTTCTCGTGCCCGGAATAGGTGTTGATCACATACCAGCGGAACATTTGCGCGTCTCTCCCCCGTGTCCTATCGCAGCAGCACGTGCTTGACGACGACTTCCCACAGCCGGTCGTTCGCGTACAGGTAGAGGCCGGTGATGAGACAGGCGACGAGGACGACGGCTGTCCCGCTGATCAGCTGCTGTTGCGTCGGCCACTCGACCTTCTTGAGCTCTGCCCAGGACTCTTGCACGAAGCGGACGCCGGGCGTGCCGGGCCGGACGTCGTCGCGACGCTCGCTGCTGCGCGGCTCGGCCGGCTGCTTCGGCGGCTCCTCCTCGGTGGTCGGGCGCGGCCGGGGAGCGGGCCGGAGCGGCGGCGTGCCCGCGGCCTGAGCGCGGCGCTGGCGCCGCTGCTGGCGCGTCGACCGGGCCACTACCGGGTCTCCCGGTGCAGCGTGTGACTGCCGCACCAGCGGCAGTACTTCCGGAACTCGACGCGGTCGGGCGAGTTGCGCTTCGACTTCTGCGTCTGGTAGTTCCGGCGCCTGCACTCGGTGCAGGCGAGCGTGATTGCGACTCTGACTCCGGTTGCCATTCCTGTATCTCGTTCCGAGGGACGCGCTCAGTAGCGCCGGGTGGGCTCGAACCACCGACCTCTGCATTATGAGTGCAGCGCTCTAACCAGCTGAGCTACGGCGCCTCGCGCCGGCGCATAGTAGCGGAGAAGAAGCCGACGGCTCCGGCCGCTGCGGCGACGAGGACGGCGCCCTTCGCAGCCCGCCGCGCGAGGGACGGCTTCGGCCGAACTTCGTAGTACAAGCGCTCGGGCTTCGGCCCGGCGGGACCCGACTCGCCGTGCTCGTGCGCGAGCTTCAGCACCTGCGCGACGTGAAGCGCACGCCGTCCCGTCTTCCCCTGCTCGATCTGCGTCTTGCACGAGAAGCCGTCGGCGACGACGAGCGTCTCGTCGTCGAGCTCGCGCACTCTCGGCAGCAGCCCGAGCTCTCCGACGTCCATCGAGACGTCGTGGTGCCCCGCCTCGAAGCCCCACGAGCCCGCGAGCCCGCAGCAACCCGCGTTCAGCGTCTCGACCTCGACGCCCATCTTTTTCAGCAGCTCGACCTCGGGGTCGATCCCTCCGGTGGCCTTGTGATGGCAGTGGCCCCAGACGAAGGCCTTGCGCTCGAGCCGCGGCGGATCGACGTCGTACTTCTCGAAGAACTCGGCGAAGTGGTACGTGCTCTGGGCGAGCCGCTTCGCGTCGTCGTCGTGCGGCAGGAGCTTGCCGAGCTCGTCCTTGAACACGGCGACACAACTCGGCTCGAGCCCGACGATCGGGATGTCCTCGCGGTACCACTCCCGCAGCTGGTCGAGGCTGCGGCGGAGGTAGCGCTCCGCGAGATCGAGGAAGCCGTAGTCGTAGAGCGGCCGGCCGCAGCAGACGTGGCCTTCGGGCATCACGACCTGCCAGCCGGCGGCCTCGAGCGCCTCGACCGCCGCGACGCCGACGTCGGTATGCATGTGGTTGTTGAACGTGTCCGGAAAGAGGACGACCTTGCGACCGCCGGGGTTCGTCGTCCCGCCACGCTGCGCGAACCACTTCTGCAGCGTGAGCGGCGCGAACTCCGGCACCTCGCGCGCCTGCGTCATCCCGGCGGCGAGCTTGAACCCCTGCGCGAACGGCGGCGTGTGCGTGAGGAAGTTCACGAGGCCGGGCGCGCGCGACGCGATGCGCGAGACCTGGTCGATCAGGCCGAACGCATACGCGTGGCGCGGCCGCAGCCGGTGCTTCCAGCGGTGGTAGAGGAACTCCGCCTTGTAGGTGGGCATGTCGACGTTGACCGGGCAGTCGTTCGTGCAGCCCTTGCACGAGAGACAGAGGTCGAGCGCCTCCATTACCTCGTCCGACTGCCAGCCGTCGGTGATGACCTCTCCCTCGAGCATCTCGAACAGGAGGCGCGTGCGGCCGCGCGTCGAGTGCATCTCCTCGCGCGTCGCCATGAAGGAGGGGCACATGACGTCGACGCCACCGGGAGTCCGGCACTTGCCGACGCCGACGCAGCGAACGGTCGCGTGCGCGAAGTCGCCGCGGTCCTCGGGGTAGCCGAACTTGACCTTCGGCCGCCACGGCTCGTAGTCGGCGCCGAGCCGGAGGTTCTCGTCGACGCGGTACGGCTTCACGACCTTGCCGGGGTTCATCTTCCAGTCGGGATCCCAGATCGACTTGAACTCCTCGAAGGAGCGGATGAGGTCGTCGCCGAACATCTTCGGCAGCAGCTCGGCCTTCGACTGCCCGTCGCCGTGCTCGCCCGAGATCGAGCCGCCGAGCTCGACGACGAGGTCGCTCGCGTCGTGCAGCCAGCGGCGGAACTTCGCGATGCCCGGCTTCGTTACGAGGTCGAAGTTCCAGCGCGCGTGGACGCAGCCCTGGCCGTAGTGGCCGTAGAGCGAGCTTTCGTAGTCGTACTGCTTCGCGAGCTCGGACAGGCGTCGCAGGTACTCGCCGAGCCGCTCGGGCGGGACCGCCGAGTCCTCCCAGCCCTCGTACGTGTCGGGCTTGCCGGGAATGAACGCGGTCGCGCCGAGCCCCGCCTCGCGCACGTCCCAGATGTGCTGCTCGGAGTCGGGGTCGTCGTAGAGCTTCATCCCGGACGGCGGGTGGCCCGCCTTCTGGAGGTCGCGCATGAGCGCGCGCGCCTTGGCGTCGGACTCGTCCTTCGAATCGCCGCCGAACTCGACGAACAGCCAGCCGCCGCCGGCGGGGAGCATCGAGCGCTCGTGCTGGTGCAGGCCGAGCAGCGTCATGTCCTCGATGAGCGTGTCGTCCATCCCTTCGATCGAGATCGGCTTGTGCTCGCGCGCAAGCGGGACGTGATCGGCTGTGCGGTACTTGTCCGGATAGCCGACGACGAGCAGCGAGACGCAGCGTGGCTTCGGGATCAGCTCGAGCGTCGCCTCGAGCACGGTCACGCACGTCGACTCGGTGCCGACGAGCGAGCGCGCTACCTGGAAGCCCTTCTCCGGCAGGAGCTCGTCGAGGTTGTAGCCCGAGACGCGCCGCGGGATCTGCGGGTAGCGCGCACGGATCTCGTCGGCGTTCGCGGCCGCGAGGTCGCGCAGCCGCTCGGCGATCGTGTCCGGCACGCCGGCTCCGTCGGGGCCGATCCGCAGCCGCTCGCCGCGGTACGTGAGCACCTCGAGCTCGAGGAGGTTGTCCGCGATCCGCGGCCCCGGCCCGTGGAACTCCGCTTGCACCGAGTGGCGGCCGCACGAGTTGTTGCCGAGCATCCCACCGAGCGTGCAATAGGCGTGGGTGGACGGATCCGGCCCGAACGTCAGGCCGTACTTCTCGGCCGCCGTCCCCCGCAGATGGTCGAGCACGCAGCCCGGCTGCACGCGCGCGGTGCGGCGCTCGGGGTCGATCTCGAGGATGTGGTGGAGGTACTTCGAGAAGTCGATCAGCACCGCCGTGTTGCAGCCCTGTCCGGCGAGGCTCGTGCCGCCGCCCCGCAGGACGATCGGCGCGCCGTGCTCGCGGCAGACGCGGTGGATCTCGACGAGCTCGTCGACGTGACGCGGGACGACGACACCGATCGGCGGCATCCGGTAGTTCGAGGCGTCGGTCGCGTAGAGCGCGCGGCTGCCGGTGTCGAAGCGGACTTCGCCCTCGATCGCCGCGCGGAGGTCGGCGGCGAGGCTCTTGCGGTCGACGTCCTTCGCTGCTCGCATCGCGACGCTCAGCGTGTCACCTCGGCGAGCTGGACGCCGTACCGAGCCGCATCCTTGTGCCGGAGCTCGAGCCCGTTGCCCGGCCGCGAGCGGTCGGGACGCAGCATGCCGGCCTCGGGCTCCGGGACTCCGTCGAAGAGCATCGACTCGATCCGGACGTGGTCGTGGAAGTACTCTAGGTGCCGGCGCCGCTCGACCGCGCAGAACGCGTGCGTCGAGATCGCAGGCGCGCAATGGGCCGACAGGTCGATCGAGTGCGCGTTCGCGAGACCCGACGCGGACAGGAGCCCGGTGATCCCGCCACAACGTGTGACGTCGGCCTGAAGGCAGTCGACGCAGCCGACGAGGTTCCGGAAGTCGGCCGGCACGTATGCGTACTCGCCGGCCGCGATCTCGAGCCCGGCAGGCCCCGAGTCGCGGATCAGGCTCAGGCCTTCGGTGTCGTCCGACGAGACGGGCTCCTCGAACCACGTCACGTCCCACGAGTCTGCGTAGCGCTCGGCCCACGCGAGCGCTTCCTTGCGCGCGAAGGCGCCGTTCGCGTCGACGAAGAGCTCGACGTCGTCGCCGATCGCCTCGCGCTCCGCGTCGAGGCGCACCGGGTCGCGCTCGGGCTCGTGTCCGACCTTCATCTTCACGCGCGGGATACCGGCCTCGGCCCAGCCGCCGAGCTGCTCGCACAGGCGCTCCTCGCTGTAGGAGCAGAAGCCGCCGCTGCCGTAGATCGGGACGCCGTCGTGGGCGGCGCCGATGAGCCCGACGAGCGGGACGTCGAGGAGCCGCGCCTTCAGGTCCCACAACGCCTGATCGACGGCGGACACCGCGCAGAAGCCGATTCCCGGCTGGCCGGCGTTGCGGACCTGCGCGGTCATGCGCTGCCACGCTGCGCGGACGTCCATCACGTCCTCGGCCTCGACGACGCCTGCGAGCTGGGACGAGATCACCTCGGCCGCGGCCGCGTCGCAATACGTGTACCCGAGCCCCGTCTGCCCGTCGGCGTGCGCCTCGACGACGACGATCGTAGTCGAGTCCCACTCCAGCGTCCCGTCCGACTCCGGCTCGTCGGTCGGGATCGTGTAGGCGTTGACGTCGAGCCGCTCGACCGGCGCTGCGGAAAGCACTACGACTTGAGGTGCTCGGTGAACTCGACGAGCTTCCCGCGCAGCGACTTCTCCATCACTCCGGTGCGCTCCGGGTCGCCCTTGACCATCGCCTTCGCCATCTTCTCGGCCTGCTCGAGCTTGATGTGCGGCGGCAGCGGCGGGACATCGGGGTCGGTCTTGACCTCGAGCACGACAGGCCAGTCGGCGGCGAGTGCCTCCTCCCAGGCGGCGCGAACGCTGTCGCCGTCGTTGCAGAAGATCCCCTTCAAGCCGCAGAGCTCTGCGTAGGCCTTGTAGTCGAAGTTCGGGAGCCACTGCGTGCCCGGGAACTTCGGGTCGCCTTCCATCACGCGCTGCTCCCAGGTGACCTGGTTCAGATCCTGGTTGTTGAAGACGCAGAAGATGAGCCGCTTGTCGGGCCAGCGCTCCATGTAGCGCTTCACCGTCAGCATCTCGTTCATGCCGAGCATCTGGAACGCGCCGTCGCCGACGAGGCAGATGACGGGCCGGCCGGGATGCGCGAACTTCGCCGCGATCGCGTACGGCACGCCGGGCACCATCGTCGCGAGCGTCCCCGACAGCGAGGCGAGGTTGCCCTTGCGCAGCTTCAGCTGGCGCGCGTACCAGTTCGTCGAGGAGCCCGAGTCGGCGGTGACGATCGCGTCGTCCGGCAGCACCTGCGAGAGCTCGTGGACGACCCGCTGCGGGTTCATCGGGTCGGCGTCCATCATCGAGCGGCGCTCGACGATGTCCCACCAGTCGCGGACGCTCGCCTCGATCTTCTCGCGCCAGCCGCGGTCCTCCTTGCGCACGAGGTGCGGCTCGAGCGCCTTCAAGGTCTCCTTGGCATCGCCGATCAGCTGCACGTCCGCCGGGTAGCGGATGCCGATCATGTCCGCCTTGATGTCGATCTCGACGCACCGCGCCTGGCCCTCCTTCGGCAGGAACTCCGCGTACGGGAAGCTCGTGCCGACCATGAACAGCGTGTCGCAGTCCTCCATCATGTCGTAGCTCGGGATCGTCCCCAGCAGGCCGATCGCGCCCGTCACGTAGGGGAGGTCGTCGGCGAGGACGTCCTTGCCGAGCAACGCCTTGGCCACGCCGGCGCCGAGCAGGTCGGCGACGCGCTCGAGCTCCTCGGACGCGCCGCGAGCGCCCTGGCCGATGAGCATCGCGACCTTCTCCCCGTCGTTGAGGATCTCGGCGGCGTGCTGGATGTCGGAGTCCTGCGGCAGGATCCGCGGCCGGCTGTAGCCGACGCTCGTGTAGACGGAGCCGTGCGTGCGCGGCGGCGACTCGACGGCCTTCAGCTCGGCGACGTCGTTCGGGACGATGATCGTGCAGACCCCGCGGTGGTCGAGGGCGATCCGGCACGCGCGGTCGACGAGCTGGCGCGCCTGCTCCGGAACCATGCAGACCTGGACGTACTCCGAGACGTCCTTGAACAGGACCGGCAGGTCGATCCCCTGCTGGTAATGCGAGCCGAGCGAGGACCGCTTCTGCTGGCCGACGATCGCGACAACCGGGACGTGGTCGAGCTTCGCGTCGTAGAGCCCGTTGAGGAGGTGCACGGCTCCGGGCCCCGAGGTGGCCATGCAGACGCCGAGCGTGTCGGGGCCGGCGAACTTCGCGTGGCCGCACGCCATGAACGCGGCCATCTCCTCGTGGCGGGCCTGGATGAACTCGGGATCGCCGTCGGCGCGGTCGAGCGCGCCCAGAAAGGCGTTGATCCCGTCGCCGGGGTAGCCGTAGATGCGATGGATGCCCCACTCGCGCAGGCGCTTCAGGAAATAGTCGGCGACGAGCTCAGCCATTGGTCGATCCCCTCCTCGGAATAGCTCTCCCCGAGGTTGTGATCGGCGGGCGCTAACCGAAAACGCGCTCTGGTTGCCTTCAAGCGAGAGGACGCTGGCCCAGGCGAGCTGCCCATACCGAGAAGTACCGATGAAGCAGACGTTCTACCCCAACGGGTTGTCCTCCCAAGCCGAAACCACGGTGTGAATGGGATAGCCCGCAGATCACCGAGTTGTCCCAGCGCCGTCACCGCATGGCTACAGACGATCGAAGTATCTCGTCAGACCGCGGACGTCGCTGTCGAGCAGGTGGATTAGCCCGACCACGTTGCCGTCGCGTCGACGCGCGTAGACCCGCGCGATCTCGGCGCCCGACCTGACCTGAGCGAACGTTCAGTCTTAGACTCACCATCCGTCAACCAGTCCACAAATCGGGGAGGTGCCAGAGATGGGAGGCAAGCGCAGGCGGATGGCGGGGCGCTACGCCCGGCGCGCGAAGATCTCGGGTGAGGAGGCCGTCACGATCTCGTTCGGTTTCAGTTCTTTGGCGATCGCGATCCTCGCCGGAGTGCTCGAGGAGTTGCCCTATGTGGGGCTCCCAATTGCGCTGCTGTTCTTCCACTTTCACAGGACTGTGCTCGTCACCGACCAGCACGTATACGTGTATCGCGACCTCCCGTTCCACCGGCCCGGCGCACAACTCGGGCGGTATCCCCTGGGGCCGGACACGGTGACGCGTGTCCGCGGGAAGCTCACGTTCTCCGACGGTCAAGTCGTCTGGCACAGCCCACTGTTCGCGTGGCGTGTAAGGCAGGTTGCGGACGCCGTGCAGTCCCGCGCCTCCTGGTAAGGCCAGCCGCGGATCTCCTCCGCGGTCGCTCGTCCGCTGCCTGAACTGACAGCAACGGCCGGCGACAGCGGCCCGGTTGACTTCAGATCCGCTCGACGTCTCACTGTTTGCGACGATGAGGCCGGTCGTTCGTCCGACGGGGCGGGACGCAAGACATGCGGCTGACGCGCTCGCAGAACGGCGCGGTCACGATCTCCTGCGGCTTGGCCCCATGATTAGAGTCGTCGAGTGGCCGTCGAATATGACTGGCGTGGAGGCTTCGACAACGCCGAGCTGAACGCCCTCCATGCCGAGGCCTTCGGCCATCGCGTCCTCGACGACGACTGGCACGGCCAGGTTGATCGCTACAGCCTCGGCTGGGTGTGCGCGCGGCGGGATGGCGCCCTCGTCGGATTCGTCAACGTTGCTTGGGACGGCGGCGTGCACGCGTTCATCCTCGACACGATCGTCGCGCTCGCTGCCCGACGCGAAGGAATCGGAAAAGGTCTCGTCGAGTCGGCGGTCACCGGCACGCGCGCGACCGGCTGCTGCGAATGGCTCCACGTCGACTTCGAGGAAAACCTGCGACCGTTCTACTTCGGCGCCTGCGGGTTCACACCGACCGACGCCGGGCTAATCGCGCTGAGTTAACGGCAGCACCCGGTCGGCGCCTCCCGCTCGGCTCACCCGAGTGCTCCGCCCGGCTAGGAGTGCTGGTCGATGAAGTCGAGCGTCCGCTGCCAGGCGTCGTCCGAGGCCGCCTGAAACTCCTCCTGCTTGCGGTCGAAGAAGCTGTGCGGCGCCCCCTCGAACTCGACGAGCTCGTAGTCCTTACCCGCGTCGCGTACCGCCTGCTCGAACGCGACGTTGTCCTCGTGCGAGATGGCCTGGTCGGCTCCGCCCTGGAGGGCCAGGATCGGTGCCTCGAGCCTCGGGACGAGCTCGATCATCCGGCTCGGCCGGCCGTAGAAGCCGACGGCGCCGGCGATCCCGTGTCCCGAGGCGGCCGCCGCCCAGGAACCGCTGCCGCCGTAACAGAAGCCGACGGTGAAGATCGGGTCGCAGCCGAGGGCGCGCAGATCGCCGACGCAGGCCGCGACGTCGGCCTGCACCTGCTCCTGCGTGAGCTGCTGCACGAGTGGCATGTAGTCCCAGTCGTCCGGCCGCTTGTCGACGCCGGCCGTGCGGCCGAAGTAGTCGAACGCGATCGCGGTGTGGCCGCGCTCGGCGAAGCGCAGCGCGAGCTCCTCGTAGAAGCGGTAGAGGCCGCGGACGTCCGGCAGGATCACGACGCCGGTCGAGACGTCACCGTCCGGAACGGCGAGGAAGGCCGCGAAGCGATTGCCGTCGGCGCTCTCGAGGACGAGGTCGTCGTGGGAGACTGCGGCGCCGGAGATCCGTGGGATCGGCGGCTCGGAGTCGACGTCGAAGCACATTGCGACGCGAGCCTACGAGAGGAGGCTCCCGCCGTGCGGCGTACCCTGAAGGCGATGGAAGACGAGTCGCAGCGCGAAGAGATGAACGCGGCGATCCAGGCCCAGCGCGAGCGCGGAAACGTGCCCAAGTCGATGCTCCCCCCGGAGGACGAGCCGCCGGTGCAGTCGCCCGCTCCGGCGCAGCCTCCCACTCCCGCGCCCGAGCCTCCTGCGCCGCAGCGCGGCCTGCTCGCACGACTGCTCGGGCGCTGAGCCCGTAACCGATTTCGGCCGACGACGTTTACCCGACGTCGTATGGGAGACGGCGCCGCGCGTAAACGAGGGCTCGCTTGAAACGGGGGCTGCAGATCGCAGCCGCGACCGTCGTCGTGTTCGTCGGCGCGTTCGCGGTCGGCAGCGCCGTCGCCGGGCCGTTCTTCTGGTACTCGTGCAGCCTCAACGGCCTCGAGGCGCACGGCCCGTCCCAGGCCAGCATCCTCGTCTCGAGCGACGGAACCCGGCTCGGGCTCCTGGGCGCGACCGGGGTTCGCCAGCCCGTCTCGCTGCAGCGGATCAGCCCCGTCATGCGGAAGGCGATCATCGACACCGAGGACCGCCGGTTCTACGAGAACAACGGCATCGACTACGTCGGGATCGTGCGGGCGCTGAAGAGCGACGTCGCGACGGGCGGGTTCACGCAGGGCGCGTCGACGATCGAGCAGCAGCTCGTCCGGAACCTCTACCTCACGCCGCAGCAGACGCTCAGCCGCAAGCTCACCGAGGGCTGCCTCGCGGTTCAGCTCGACCGCAGCTGGAGCAAGGACCGCATCCTCACCACGTATCTCAACGACATCTACTTCGGGCAGGAGGCGTACGGGATCGAGGCCGCCGCCGAGGCGTACTTCGACGTGCACGCGAAGGATCTGACGCTCGACCAGGCGGCACTCATCGCCGGGCTGCCGCAAGCGCCGTCGGCGTACGACCCGCTCAACCGGCCCGACGCCGCGACGGCGCGACGAGCGGAGGTGCTCCGGGCCATGCTCCAAGCGGGCGACATCTCCCGGGGGCGCTACCGGCAAGCGCTCCACAGCCCACTCGGCCTCCATCCGCGGCCGGCACGAGGGCTCGGCGGCCAGACATATCTCACCGACTACATCACGAACCAACTCGTGAACGAGTTCGGCGCCGAACGCGTGCGCCGCGGCGGGATGCGCATCTTCACGACGCTCAACGCGAAGATGCAGAACGAGGCGACGCGCTCGATCCTCGGCACGCTCGACCGCAAGAACGACCCGGCCGGCTCGGTCGTGTCGATCGACCCGAAGACGGGCGAGATCCGCGCGATGGCGATTGCCCAGACGGGGAAGAAGATCGCGTACGACCTGCCGGTGGACGGCCAGCGGCAGGCGGGATCGACGTTCAAGATGTTCGTGCTGACACGCGCGGTCGGGCGCAAGATCAACCCCTACTCGACGCAATACCTTTCAGCGCCTTTCGTCGGGCCGGACAACTGGCACGTGCACACGTTCGAGAACACGTACTCGGGCCGGATCCCGCTGACGCAGGCGACGACCCTCTCGGACAACACGGTGTACGCGCGCCTCACCCTCGACATCGGCCCGAAGCCGGTCGCCGAGCTGGCGCACCGCATGGGAATCCGGTCGAAGCTGAAGGAAGTCCCCTCGATCGTGCTCGGCGTGAATGCGGTGAGCCCGCTCGACCTGGCGAATGCGTACGCGACGCTCGCGGACGGCGGCGTGGAGCACGACCCGAGCATCCTGACGAAGGTCGTCTTCCCCGGCGGTCAGACCGAGCGGGCGTCGAAACCGAAGGGAACCCAGGTCGTCGACGCGAAGGTCGCCGGGGTCGTCACCCGCGTCCTCGAGGCGAACGTCCGGAGCGGGACGGGCACCGCCGCGGCACTGGCGGGCCGGCCGGTGGCCGGCAAGACGGGGACGACCGACAGCTTCGCCGACGCGTGGTTCGCCGGCTGGGTCCCGCAGCTCACCACCGTGTCGTGGGTGGGCTACCCGACGAACGAAAAGCCGATGCGCGGAGTGCACGGGATCCCGGGAGTCACGGGCGGCACGCTCCCGGCGCAGATCTGGCACACCTACATGACCCAGGCACTCCAGGGTCAACCCGTCGAGCAGTTCGCGAACCCCGGCTCCCCGCCGTTCAAGCCGTGGTGCGGGAAGTACCAGTTCGCCCGCACGTGGCGCAACGCGCGCAAGCAGGACGGCTCCTGCAAGCACCAGCAGAAGCACAAGCAGACCACCACGAACGGGAAGACGACCACGGCCGGGACGACGACCGCGCGCACGACGCCGCGGACGACGACGCAGACCGTGCCGACGACGACGTCACCCCCGGTCACGACCATCCCGCCGCCGACCACCACCTCGCCACCGCCGACCACCACGACGACGACAACCACGACTCCGACGACGACGACCGGCGGGCCGCCTCCGTGATCCGCGGTCGCTAGTGCGCCAGGGGAGCCCGGCGTCCCGAGCTCCCCACCGCGAGGCGCGGCCGGACTTTTCGCCTCAGGACTACGCGGCCCTCTTGCGGCCGAGCATCTTCTCCCACCAGTCGTCCTCGTCGACGAGCGACGCGACGACCTTCGGCCCGCTCGGCCAGCGCGGCAGAGTCACGCGGCGCTGCTTCGTGAGCTCTTCGAGCACGGTGGCGCGCAGCGTGTGCAATCGCTCGTGCTGCGCTTCGATCTCGCGGGCCAGCTCGACGCGCTCGGACTCCCGACGGGCTACGTCGCGTTCGAACTCGAGCAGGCTGTCCCTGTGAGTGAGGCCCTCTTCGATGATCGTGCTGGACATTGCGGCGCTCCTCCTCCACTCGGTTGACCAAGGACGCCGCAGTTGTCCTGTGCCCGAATCGTCGTCCCAAACGGCGTTTCTGGCGATCCCTCGAACAAGCGTTTCTGCGGGAAACCACCGACCAGCCGACAGCATTCAAGTTCGATGCTTCCGTTACCGATAGAAATGCCGTGATTCAACTGCGGCAGGGCGACAGACAGTCATGAGCGCCGAGCAAGAGCGCATGCCCCAGCGTCAGCTGGGCGAGCTGATGACCGAGCTCGGGCTCATCAGCGAGGAGCAGCTCGCGACCGTGCTCGAGGTGCAGCAGAAGTCGAAGCGGCCGCTCGGGCAGATCATCGTCGAGCTCGGCTTCGCCTCGGGTGCCGCAGTCGCGCACGCACTGGCGATGCAGAGCGGCGGCGCGCTGAAGACCGAATATGGATTCGCGCTCGGCCTCCACGCCGGGCACGCCGAGGACGATGCGGACACAGCGGAGACGCGCGCCGGCTTGCCCAAGCTCCGGCTGGCGGCGACCGCGATCGCTCCGCCGGCCCGGCCCGAGTCCACACCCGACGCGGACGTGGAAGCGGCCGGCCCGCCCGAGACGGAAGCCCCTGTCGAGCCCGAGATCGTCGAACACGAGGTCGTTGTCGAGGACGAGGTCGCGGAAAGCGACGTCGAGGCCGAGGCAGTCGCAGAAGTCGCAGAGGTCGAAACGCTCGACGAAGCCGCTGCCGTCGAGCCGATCGAGGTCGAGGAGAGCACCGAGCCCGAACCGGAGGAAGCGCTCGATGAGGCGCTCGCCGGCGCGCTCGACGACGTTCTCGAGGGAGCCGAGACCCCGGAGCTGGCTGAGCTTGAAGAGCTTCGCGCGGAGGTCGAGCGACTGGAAGCTGCGCTCGCCGACGCCCAGATCGAGGCGCGCACCGAGCAGGACCGCCTGCAGAGAGAGGTGGCGAGACTGGAGAGCGATCTCGCCGACACCTCGTCCGAGGAGCGCGAGCAGGAACTTGCCGATTTGCAGGCAGAACACGAGCGTGCCACGACTGAGCTCGAGCGCCTCCGAACGGCACTCGCCGAGACCGAGGCCAGCCGTAGCGAGGAGCTCACCCGCTTGCAGGACGAGCGCGACAACGCCGCCGCAGAGCTCGAGCGCGTCCAGACGACGCTCGCCGAGGTGGAGCGACGGCATTCGGGCGACCGGGACGAGCTCATCGCACGGCGCGACGAGCTCGCAGAGCAGCGCGACCGGCTTCGGGACGAGCTCGCCTCCTCGCTCGAGAGGCTGGCAGAGATCGGCTCCGCCGCCGAGGAACGCGACCGGCTGCGCGCCGAGGCCGACCAGTTCGAGTCCACTCTTGCCGAGGCCCACAGCTCGCTTGCGGAAGCGCAGGGAGAGCACCAGCGCGAGCTCGAGCGGCTCGGCGAGGAGCTCGCGGGCGCCCGGGAGGAGCTCGATCGGCTCCGGACGACGCTCGCCGAGGCGCAGACGTCGAACGCCGAGCACGAGCGTCGGCTGGCCGAGGAGCAGGAACGGCACGCCGGCGAGCGCGACGACCTCACCGCCCAGCGCGACGACCTCACCGCACAGCGCGACGAGCTCGCAGCTCAGCGCGACGACGTCACTGCGCAGCGCGACCGAGTCGCGGAAGAGCTCGGCAACACGCTCGAGCGACTCGCTGTCGTCGGCCCCGCCGCCGAGGAGCGCGACGAGCTACGGGTCGAGGTCGAGCGGCTCCAGACGACGCTCGCCGAGGTGCAGGAGAGCTGCGCCCTCGAGCTGCGCGGCGTCGTCGAGGAACGCGACAGCTTGCACGCCGAGCTCGAGGAAGCTCGAGAGATGTTGCAGCAGGCCGAGCGCGTGCGCGAGTCCCAGATCGCGCTCGAGGCCGAGCGCGACCGCGCGGTCGCCGAGGTCGAGCGGCTCCAGATCGTCGCCACCGAGGCGCAGACCGAGGCCGAAGAGCGGTCTCGCCTGCTCGCCGAGGAGCAGGATCGCCACGAGGGCGAGCGCCAGACGCTCCTCTCCCAGCGGACGATCCTCGAACAGGAGCTCGGCTCGGCTATCGAGCAGCTCGCCGCCGCAGCCGCGGCCGCCGACGAGCGCGAGCAGAAGCTGCAGCTCGGCTCGCAGCGCCTGCTCGATGCGCTCGAGGTGGTACGCAGCCTCGCGGCCGAACTCGGCTCGGGAGTCAACGAGCTTCCGCAGGAGACCATACGCGCCGACGAGACCGGCGAGGCCGAGGCAGAGACCGAGCCCGAATCCGAGCCCGAGGCCGCACCGGAAACCGCAGAGGTCGACTACTCGCTCTTCGTGCCGGGACCGAACGGCTACGAGCTCGTCCCGCAGACGGGAGTCCCGCCGCAGGCGGGTCAGATCGTCGAGCTCGTGCTCCCGGACCGCGACGATCCGATCGTCTACGAGGTCGCCCGCAGCGGCCGCACGCTCCCCGGCGGCGACGTCTGCGTCTATCTCGCGCAGGTGTAAAGCGCTTCGCGCCTAAAGAACGGCGCAGCAACAGCCGATACCTGCGCAGATACGCGAATTGGAGGCCTGCGATGGACGACTATTTCGACAGCGACACCACGTACGACGAAGAGCCCCGCGTCGAGCCGGGCGACGAGCGCAGCGCGGCGCTCGACACCGCGCGCAGCTGGGAGCTTCCGTACCTCGACGACGAGCCGCTCCTGATCGACAGCGAATCCGCCATTCGTGTGGGTGGCGAGGAGCTCGCGCGCATCGGCGCAGCTCCGGTGCGGTGCGAAGACGGCAACGTTCGCGTCGTCCTCGCCGACGCAACCCCCGAGCGCATCGCGGGCGTTCGCGAGCACTTCTCCGGCGCCGTCGCCATCGGCGTGGTCAAGGCCTCGACCCTCGCCTCGCTCCTCGACGCCGCGTCGATGAGCGTCGCAACCGCCGGCAACACCGACATGGTCGCCTCCGGGGCGGCCGCGGCCGCACCCGTCTGGGGACGGACGCTCGAGCGTGTGCTCGGCCTCGTCGACACCGAGACGACCCGGCTCCAGGAGCTGCGCGGGAAGATGCAGGAGCTCGGCGGCGAGATGGCAGCGCGCGAACAGCGGGTGCAGGAGCTCGAGACCGAGCTCCAGCGAATGCGGGTGGAGCGTCTCCGCGACCGGGAGATGGTCGATCGCCTGCGGCACGAGCTCGCCGACCGGGACAATCGCCTGGATCGCGCCCTGACGAAGATGCAGGAGCTGGCCGCGATCATCACCGGCGGTCACATCAAGTGAGAACCGTGCCGGCACGCAAGCTCGCCGCGGCGGGCACTGCCGGTGTGGGCGCCGCGATCGCCGCGGTGGCCTACCTCAAGGTCGGCGGCCTCCCGGGCGTGCTCTACGCCGCCGGGATCTTGCTGGCCGCCGTCGTCGGGGCCGTCGCGATCATCGCCGGCCGCACGATCGAGGAAACGCAGAAGGTCGACTTCGCGCCGGCAGCCGTCGACGCTGCCCGGCTGCCGCTCTGGCGGCGCAAGACACACATCATCGCCGGGCTCGAGGCCGAGCTGGCCGCGACGGGCGCGGAGCTCGAGGAGCACCGCCACGCGCTCGCGAACCTCGCCACGCAGCTCTCACGCGAGTCCGCAGCCGCCAGCGCAAACGCCGAGCGGCTCGAGCAGCGCATCCGCGAGCTCGAAGCCGAGCGGGACGGGCTCAATGAGCTCGTCGCCGACGAGCGCAAGCGGTTCGAGCACACGCTCGACGAGCTCGGCGGCGGCATCGGGCGGCACGGCAACGAGCTCGCCGAGCTCGAGCGGGAGCTCGAAGCGCTCATCGCGCGCTGAGGTTCGCCCGAAGGAGGGATCGGGGCGATCGTGCCCGATGCCGACGGACGAGCGCAATACGAGCCGGGAGAAGGCCGATGTTGCTGAAGATCTTCATCGTCGGAGCACTCTTGGTCGGCGTGATGGCCGCCATCAAAGACGGACGCGTACTGAAAGACGCCGGGCTGCTGAGCAGCTGCACCGCGCTCGCGTCCGGCGGCAAGTCCGACCAGACCGAGATGAGCTGCTCGAAGGGCCGGCTCGACGGCTGGCCGGATCTGACCAACAAGTCGTGCACGCTGACCTCGATGGGCCGCCACCGGGAGTACTGGCACTGTCTTGCGCCGGTCGTGTCGTCCCAGACGCCGAACGGATGACGGCGATGAGCGGCCCGGTTAAGCCAAAAACGCTCATCCGAGGGACGGGTATAAAGCCGACGGCCTAAGCGGCCGATTGGAGGGAAGCCGATGGATCTCGAACTCGTGCTCCGACGCGCCGTAGAGCTAGGCGCCAGTGACATCCACCTCAAGGTGGAGCGTCCTCCGATCGTGCGCCGCGACGGCAACCTCGGCGAGCTCGAGGGCGAGCCCGAGATGACCGAGCGCGACCTCGAGCTGGCGCTCGAGCAGGTCTGCGCCGAGACTCCGAAGCGGCTGCAGACGTTCCTCGAGACGGGAGAGCTCGACAGCGCGTACTCGCCGGAGGGTCTCCCCCGCTTCCGCGTCAACGGCTTCCGCCAGCGCGGCTCGATCTCGATCGCTTTCCGCGTCATTCCGCGCGAGGTCCCGGACTTCGCCGACCTGTCGCTCCCGCCCGGCGTCCGCCGCCTGGCCGAGGAGCATCGCGGGCTCGTCCTCGTCACCGGCGCCACCGGCTCGGGCAAGACGACGACGCTCGCCGCGATCATCGACCACATCAACCGGGCCCGCCGGCAGCACATCGTCACGATCGAGGATCCGATCGAGATCGTGCACTCCGACCACGGCTGCATCGTCAACCAGCGCGAGGTCGGCCTCGACACGGCGTCCTTCGCGCAGGCCCTCCGCCGCGGTCTCCGCCAGGATCCGGACGTGATCCTCATCGGCGAGCTCCGCGACGCCGAGACCGCCGAGACCGCGCTCAACGCCGCGGAGTCGGGACACCTCGTCTTTTCGACCATGCACACCGTGGACGCGGCCGAAACGCTCGGGCGGATGGTCGAGTTCTTCCCGGCCGTCAAGCAGCAGCTGATCCGCTCCATCCTCGCCGGAGTCCTGCGCGGCGTCATCAGCCAGCGCCTGCTGCCGAAGATCGGCGGCGGCCGCGTGCCGGCCGTCGAAGTGATGATCGGCAACGCGCGCATCGCCGACCTGATCCGAGAGAACAAGCCCGACGAGATCACCGAGGCGATCGCCGAAGGCGACTTCTTCCAGATGCAGACCTTCAGCAAGGCGCTGATCCAGCTCGTGCTGGAGGAGAAGGTCGACCGCGAGGTCGCGGCAAACGCATCCTCGAATCGGCACGACTTCCTCATCGCCCTCGAGCGCGCTCTCAAGGAGCAGTCGGTTGCGGCGGCGGAGCTGGAGCTCGAGGCAATGCCGGACGCCGAGACCGAGGCTTCCCCCGAGGCGGACCAGGCCGCGGACGAGGCGACCGATGAAGTCGCCGAGCTGCCGAGGCTCCGCGTCGCCGGCCAGCAGTAGCCATGAGACGGCTCATCCCGCTTCTCGCGGCCGTGCTCGCGCTGGCGCTCTCGAGCACCGCGGCTGCCGACACCTTCCGCGTCGCCGACTCGCACGCGCGTAGCGGCGCCGGCTCGACGTCGTTCTCGTCCGGAGACTCCGCCGTAGCGTTCACGCAGAATCAGGGCGGACCGATGTCCTTCGCTGCTCTACGCGGGATCTGGCAGGCGGCCGGCAACGCCTACGGCATTCCGTGGACGGTGCTCGCGGCGATCAACAAGGTCGAGACCAACTTCGGCCAGAATCTCGGGCCGAGCTCGGCCGGCGCCGTCGGCTGGATGCAGTTCATGCCGTCGACCTGGGCGCGGTGGGGCATCGACGCGAACGGTGACGGCCGCGCCGACCCCGACAACCCGATCGACGCGATCTTCAGCGCTGCGCGCTATCTCGCCGGCTGCGGCGGCCAGTTCGACATCACGCGCGCGGTCTATTGCTACAACCACGCGACCTGGTATGTGAACGAGGTGATGGGGCTCGCCTCGGTCTACGGGCGGGTCGGCGGCAACACGCTCTTCTCGGTCGGGAACCTGGGACCTCAGATCTCCACGGCCCGCGCCACCATCGCGACCTCGAGGACGCAGGTCGCTACCGCCCGCCTGCGCGCGCGCACGCTCGCCCACGCCGAGCGGCGCTTCCTCCGCGTCGCCGGCACGGCCCACCTCCTCACCGACCAGCTCGAGGCGAACAAGCACGCCGCCTTGATCGGAGCCCGCCGCCATGCCGCGGAAGCTCGCGTCGCCCAGCTGAGCAGGCAGCTCGCCTCCGCGACCGCGCAGCTCGGCAGGCTGCGGGACGAGCAGAGCAGCGCGTTGGCGGAGCCGAGCTTCGCTTTCCCGGTCGGCGGCGGCTTCGCGAACCAACCGTCGAACAGCGTCGTCTCTCTCGCGTTCCGCTACGTTGGCATCCCTTACAAGTGGGCCGGAGCGACGCCGGCGAGCGGTTTCGACTGCTCAGGCCTCGTCCAATACGTGTACGCGCAGCTCGGCGTCGCGCTGCCACACAACGCAGCTGCGCAATTCAACTCGCCGAACGCCGTCTCGGTTCCGCGAGACCAGCTTCGGCCGGGCGATCTCGTCTTCTTCGACGGGCTCGACCACGTCGGGATCTACATCGGCGGCGGCGACTTCATCGACGCCCCGCACACCGGCGCGTTCGTCCGCATCGACAGCCTCACCGGCTGGTACGCCGCCAGGTACGACGGCGCGAAGCGGATCGTCAGCGCTTCGTCGGCCGCTGACACATTCCAGACCGCGAGCTCCAGCGGCGCGTCTTTCTCGTCCAACGTCGTCTACTTCACCCATTAGGGGGGTCATGGGCTTCTTCGCACCGTCCGATGCACGAGGCGTGTCCGGGCGCATCCTCACGCTTCCGCGCGTAACCGCCGTCGCCGCTGCGGTACTTCTCGTCAGCGCGACGATCAGCCTCGCGGCAGACAAGCCGTCGGCGCCGGGCAAACCGGCAGGTAACGGGGCGGCCAAGCGCCAGGTGATGATCGTGCCGGACGTGCGGCATCAGATGTTCGTCTTCGCCTCGGGCACCCTCGAGGACACCGGCTTCGGCTGGAAGGTCCGGGGCTCGGTCGGCGGGTATCCCGCGAATCTCGTTGTCTCCCAGAGGCCGGCGCCGGGCACGCATGTGCTCGACACGGGCGCCCCGACGATCACGCTCTGGCTCGAGCGCGGCAAGAGCCAGGAGCTCGGTGTGCCCCAGAACCGGTCGTCGTACGGCGCGAGCCTGATTCGCCGGGTGAGACACGCGAAGAAGGGCTAGGCGTGCTGGCACGGCTTCGAGCACGGCTCGCGCGGGAGGACGGAATGACACTGATCGAGCTGCTCACGACGATGGCGATCCTCGGTCTGGTCATGACCGCGGTCGTCGGCATGTTCGTCACGGGCCTCCGCGCCGAGAACGACATGAACAAACGCTTCCTCGCCCAGCAGAACGCGCGGCTGGCGCTCTCGGCCCTCCGAAACGAAATCGGGTCTGCGTGCACGGTCACCGTCGGGGCGGTCGCGACTCCCGTCGAGACGAGCGGCTCGCAGCTCACTCTTCTGATCCCGGACCTGCAGCACACTGCGGTCAACGGGCAGAGCGGCTGCAGCAGCACCGCCACCTACCCTCCGATCACCGTCAGCTGGTGCGCGGCGTCGGCCAGCGGGGCCGCGCCCTTCGGCCTCTATCGACAGGTAGCCGCCACGTGCTCCTCCAGCACCGGAGTCAAGAAGGCCGGCTCGCTGAAGTGCGCGGGTACCCCGTCGCCGCCGACCACGTGCGCGGCGGTGTTCCAGAAGACGACTACCGCCGGGCAGTACCCCACTGTCACAGTGACGTTCCCGGTCGCGGCGAACCTCACGAACACGCACGGCCTCTACAAGCTCCAGGACACGATCATGGCCCGCAACGCAGGGATCGGATCGTGAACGCGCGCCTTCGCCTCTATCGCCTGACCGACGAGCGCGGCCAGTCGCTCGTGCTGACGCTGCTGCTGATGACGTTCCTGGCGATCGCGCTCGGCACCGTGATCTTCGTCACGGCGGGCAACCAAAGCCACTCCAACCTCCAGAAAGCACAGCAGCAGGCGGCGTCGCTCGCGGAAGCCGGCGTCAACAACGCCGTCTCGGTGTTGTCGAACCCTGCCAACCAGGGCCAACTGGAGACCGCGACTCTTCTGCCGGGATTGGCTTCGGCGTACCAGACGCGTTACTCGAGCGGCACGCCGACCTCTGGCTGTGTCACCAACGTGCCGTGCGTCAAATGGTGGGGAAGCCTCGATACCACGAACGAGGTCTGGACGCTGCACGGGAGTGCGACGGTCCCGAATCCGACCGGAGCGGCAGCGATCGTCAAGACGATGAGCGCGCAGGTCCAGGTCAATCCGCCTGCGTCCAACAGCTTCTCGGTCGGTGTCTGGAACACCGTCTACTCGCCGGGCGGTCCGACACCCGGCCAGTGCGACACCTCGATCGGGCAGGGAATCACCATCTCGATCAAGGTCTACGTCGGCGGCAACCTGTGCATGGGTCAGAACGCGGTGATCACCCAGCCTGTCTACGTCGGCGGCTTCCTCACCTTCAACAACAAGCAGGGCCACATCGGCTCGAACGGAGCCGGAAACACGATCAGCTCCGCCCACGTCGGCAGCTACTGCCAGGTCTCGAGTGGCGCACAGGTCAACCCGTGCAAGAGCGAGCCGGTCGGAGGCAGCAACCCGAACACGAACATCTGGGTAACCGGAGCGCCGACGAACCTGACCGGCGTGGCCTCGGATTTCGTCGGCATCACCGCACCGAAGATCTGCTGGAGCGGATCGGCGGCCGAGGTCGCCTCGGGAGCGTGCACCAACCAGCCTCCCGGTGGGTGGTACACGTTCGCCTCGCCGGGCCCCATGCATCCGTGCAACCCCAATCCGGGGCCGGCGAGCGGGAATCCGGTCTTCGAGTCGGTGGGCAGCACGACCATGGACAGGAGCGTCACCACGGTCTTCAACCTGACCCCCTCCACGAGCTACACGTGCACGACCCCGCAGGGCGAGCTGTCGTGGAACTCCGTCTCGCGCACGCTCAAGGTCGTGGGCACGATCTTCTTCGACGGCAGCATCACCATGACGACCAGCGGCAACCAGCCGATCACCTACACAGGCAACGGAGCCTGCACTGCGAACGGCTCTTGCCAGTCGGTCATCTACGCCAGTGGCGACATCTCGATCGACAGCGAGAAGCTGTGCGCTGTGCTCAACTCCTCCGCAACCGACTGTGACTGGGGCAACTGGAACCCGAACGCGAAGCTCCTCATCTTCGCCTCGAACGGCTTGACCGGCGTCACCGCCGGACCGTCGCAGACGTCGTTCCAGGGCGGGCTCTACGCCACCAACACGATCGCCACCGGTCAGAGCGCGCTGACGGAAGGGCCGCTCGTCTCGGGCACCAAGACGGTCGTGCTCGGGCAGCAGTTCGGTGGCACTTTCCCGCCGATCACGATCGCTCCGTTTGCCATCCAGCAACAGCCCGGCGGCTTCACGATCAACCCGCCGACGAACTTCCACTACGGCAGCTGAGCGCACGGCAGCGCGCTCAAGAAGCGCGTTCCGGATGTCGATAACGAAGTAATGGACTTCGTTCTCCCGCTCGTCTTCGTGCCTGGGCTCGCGATCGGCAGCTTTCTCGGTGTCGTCGCGGCCCGCGTGCCTCTGCGCAAGTCGGTCGTGCGGCCGGGCTCGGCCTGCATGAGCTGCGACGCGCCGATCCGCTGGTACGACAACGTGCCCGTCCTCTCCTACGCGCTGCTCCGCGGCCGCTGCCGTCACTGCGGCGTGCGCATCCCGCCGCGCGACCTCGCGATCGAGCTCGTCACGGCGCTCCTGCTCGTCGGCTGCGTACTCGCGTTCGGCGTCACGCTAAAGGCAGCCGCGGCCGGCATCGGGTGCGCCGCGCTCGTCGTCGCGACCGCCACGGATCTCGAGCGCCGGATCGTGCCGAACTGGGTCGTGCTGCCCTCGGCCGTCGCCGTGCTCGCGCTGCAGACGGTTTCGCATCCGTCGCCCGTGTGGGCGATCGGCGCGGTTGGCGGGGCCGGCTTCTTCTTTCTCGCGGCGCTCGCCTATCCCGGCGGCATGGGGATGGGCGACGTCAAGCTCGCGCTCGTGATCGGCGCGATGCTCGGCCGCACGACGCCCGTTGGCATCATGCTCGGGCTCCTATTCGGGATCGTCCCGAGCATCGTCCTGATCGCGCGCCACGGCTCCGGCGCGCGGAAGCTCGCGATTCCGTTCGCACCATTCCTGGCCGCCGGCGCAGTCGTGGCCCTCTTCGCAGGCGAGCACATCCTCAACGCGTATCTCGGGATCCTGTGAGGCGACTGCGGTGTCTGCTCAGCCTGCCGTGAGGGGTGACGGGAGCCCGGTGTCGAAGGCTCCCGCGACGCCTGCCCCGATTTCCCAGCTCATGGGCGAGCTCGTCGTCGACCTGCTCGAGACCACGGGACTGATTCCCGAGGCGAAAATCGACATCCTGCGCGAGGCGGCGAAGACGACGCCGGTCGTGCAGGCGCTGATCGACGAGGGGCTTGCCTCGACCGAGGCGATCGCCCGCATCGTCGCCGCGCAGCACGGGCTTCCCGTGATCGAGCTCGGCAACGTCGGCATCGACCCCATCGCCGCAAGCTCGGTTCCCCTGCACGTGCTCGAGCAGGTGCACGCCGTCGCATACGCGTTCGAGGGCGACACGCTCTGCGTCGCGATTGCCGACCCGCAGAACATCCATGGCATCGACGCCCTGCGTCTCGCGAGCCGCCATCCGATCGCCCTCCGCGTTGCCGCGAGCGAGGACATCGCGAACGAGCTCGGCCGGCTGGCGCGGACCGCCGAGGCCTTCGGCGCGCGCTCCGGGCTGAGCGAGTTCGCCGAGCTCGAGGTCATCGACGAGGAGGAGCTGGACGATCTCGAGGTCGACGACGGCATCTCCGACGCGCCGCTCGTCCGCCTCGTCAACTCGATCATCTTCGAAGCGGCCGAGGACGGTGCGAGCGACGTCCACTTCGAGCCACAGAGCGATTCGCTCGTCGTCCGGTTCCGCATCGACGGCGTCCTCCACGAGACTCAGCGCATCCCCAGGCGCAGCGCAATCGGCGTGACGACACGCCTGAAGGTGCTCGCGAAGCTCGACATCGCCGAGCGCCGGAAGCCACAGGACGGCCGCATCTCGCTCTCCGCTTCCGCCGCCGGCCGGATGCTCGACGTCCGCGTCGCCACGCTGCCGACCGTCGAGGGCGAGTCGGTCGTGATGCGGCTCCTCGACAAGTCGAAGAAGCCGCCGACGCTCGAAGAGGTCGGGCTGGGCACGGTGATGGAGGAGCAGCTCGCGGCGATGGTCCTCCGGCCCACCGGCGCCCTGCTCGTCACCGGGCCGACCGGCTCGGGTAAGTCGACCACCCTTTTTGCCGCCATGACCATCATCAACCGCCCCGAGATCAACGTGATCACCGTCGAGGATCCGGTCGAGTACCGTCTCCCCGGCCTGAACCAGGTGCAGATCAACACGCGCGCAGGGCTGACGTTCGCCACGGCGCTGCGGTCGATCCTCCGCTCGGACCCCGACGTCGTGATGGTCGGTGAGATCCGCGACGTCGAGACCGCGAAGATCTCGATCGAGGCCGCCCTGACGGGCCACTTCGTGCTCTCGACGCTGCACACGAACGATGCCCCGGCCGCGCTCACTCGCCTGAACGAGATGGGCGTCGAGCCGTTCCTGACCGGCGCGGCCGTCACGGGCGTGCTCGCGCAGCGCCTCGCGCGCCGCCTCTGCGAGCACTGCAAGGAGCTGTACACGCCGACGAAGGACGAGCTGCTGCAGGCGCGCATCCCCGAGGAGCTCCGCCACGGCAAGACCGAACTCTTCCGCCGCAACGGCTGCGTCCGCTGCAGGCAGACCGGCTACGCCGGCCGGATCGGTGTCTTCCAGCTGCTGGAGATGAACGAGGAGCTGTCGGCGCTCGCGGCACGGAAGGCGAGCCACGAGGAGCTCGAGCGCGCCGCGATGAGCGGCGGCATGAAGTCCCTCTGGGACGACGGAATCGAGAAGGTCTTGGCAGGCATGACCTCGCTCGAAGAGCTCGCCCGCGTCACCACGATCTAGCTCGGTTACGTTCAGCGCCGTGGAGGCGCACGTCAGCTGGAATCAGGTGCGAGCGCGGCGCCTGGAACGCTCGTCGCTCACCGAGCGGGCATCGAGCGACCGGCTCGTCGAGGTCGTCGGCGCGGTGTGTGGCGTGCACGCGCAGGTGCAGGCGTCCGCCGAGTTGCAGCTGTCCGCCCGGGTCGACGGCATCGCACGGGCCGACGTGCGAAGCGCCGTGTGGGAGGAGCGCACACTCGTCAAGGCCTGGACCCTGCGCGGGACACTGCACGTCCACCCGGCCGAGGAGCTGGCGCTCTGGCACGCGGCCCGACGCGCGGTGCTCGGCGCCGCGGACCGGGGGCTCCCGGAGTGGCGTGATCCCGCGGGCGTGGTGCACCCGGCACTCGACGCCGGCGAGGTCGAAGCGGCTCGCGCCACCGTGTGGGAGACGCTCGACGGTCGCTGCCTCTTGCGCGAGGAGCTCGCGGCCGAGGTCGTCGACCGCGTCGGCGCGAAGCCTCGCGAACGGCTTCGCTCCGGATTCGCGTTCTTCCTCGGGGAGCTGTGCCAGGGACCGCCGCAGGGCTCGCGGATCACGCTCGCGCGGCCCGACCAGTGGATCCGAGGCTGGCGGGAGGCGACCGACGAGCGCGAGGCGCTGCGGGAGACGTGCCGGCGCTTCCTTCATGCCTACGGGCCGGCGCGTCCCTCCGACTTCTGCGGGTGGGTCTCCTCCTCCGCATTCAACGTCGGCGATGCGCGATCTCTCTTCGACGAGCTCGCCCTCGAGGAGATCGACGTCGAGGGCCGGCAGAGCTTCGTCCTCGCGGGCGATACGTCGTTCCCCGAGCCGGCGAGCCGGGTCTCGCTGCTGCCGGAATACGACGTGTACGTGATGGGCTCCCGCGAGCGCGACCAGCTCGTGCCGCCTGCCGTACGCGAGCTCGTCGCCCAGCATGGCCGAGGACGCTACGAGGGGCCGGCCGGAGTGCGGTTCGTGCTGGTCGGCGGGGTCGCTGCCGGGCTCTGGGAGCGGCGCAAACGTGGCAGGCGGGTCGAGCTGGACGTGCAGCTCGCGGGCCGTATCGGTGAGGCAAGCCGTGTGGCACTCGAGCGCGAGGCCGAGCGGATCGCTGGGTTCCTCGGGCTCGAGCCGGTGCTCAGCGTCGGCCGGAGTTGAACTTCGTCGGCCGGCTGGCGGCCGCGAGATCCTCGAGCGAGCTGGGCGGAGGCGTGAAGCCGTGGTCTGCGGCGGGCGGCTCGACCTGCTCCGGCTCGGCAGCAGGTGCCGCGACCTCGGCCACGGGCTCTGCAGCCTGAGGCTGAGGCTGAGGATGAAGCCCCGCCGCGCCCGTGTTCGCCGCTGCGAGCAGCTGCTCGGCGTCGCGGCGCGCGGTGTCGGAGATGTCGCGTGCCTGCACGCCTGCCTGCGCGAGCAGCTCGCCGGCGGCGGCGCGTGCGCCCTCCGCCGTCTGAGCGGCTTCGACACTTGCCTGGGACAGCACGTTCTCGGCCTCCGAACGCGCGGTGCCGACGATCGTCTCGGCCTCCTCGCGGGCTGCGTTGAGGGCGGCCTCCGCTTCCGACCGCACCGATTCTGCAGCCGTCTCGGCCTCGCCACGAGCGCCACCGACGATGCCGTCGGCAGTCGCCCGCGCCTCCGCCTCGAGAGCCTCGGCACGTTCGGTCGCGGCCGCGATCGTCGCGGCGGCCTCCTCGTTCGCAGCTGCGAGGCGCGCCTCCGCGTCCCGCACCGCGTCGGACGCCTGCTGGCGGTGCTCTGCGATCTCCTGCTCGGCCCTCGTCAGTTCCGCGCGCGCCGCTTCGAGCTCGCGCTTGAAGTGGTCGAGCTGCGTCTCGCGCTCGTCGAGGGCGAGCCGGCGGAGCCGGACCTCCTCCTCGGTGCGCGTGATCCGGTCCTTCGAAGTCTCCTGCGCGTCGCGCTCGATCCGGTCGGCGAGCTCGACTGCGGCCCGGACGAGCTCGAGCGCCTCGAGCCGTGCCGAGCGGTTGTCCTGCGTGAAGCTGGCTGCGCCTGCGCCTCCTGAGTCGATGTCGGGGTTCGGAGGCAGCCTCTCGAGCTGAGGCAGGGCGATGATGTCGGCCCCCAGCTCGGGATCGTGGCCGAAGAGCTCCTCTTCGTCCCTCTGCACCGGGTCCACGATTTCCTCGCTCGCCCTCTAGGCGTGGATCTCGCAGCCCAGGTACACGAGCGCCTCGACCGCCTCGGTCACGAAGGTGCTCGCCTGCTGCGCGTCGGCGAAGCTGTACGACCGCGGCTCTGCACCGTCGTCGCGGCTCTCCACCTCGACGTCGACGACGCAGGCGTCACCGAGGTCGCGCGCCCGCATCGTCACCACCGGCCGTCCGTGCCGGCTCGCGCTGCGGACGAACAGTTCCCGCGGCTCGGGCTCGGCTGCCTGCTGGCGGCCGCCCCGTTTCATCAGCGCGCGTCGACGACGGCCTGCGCGACCACGTCGCGGTCGACCAAGCCCTTGAACTCGGACAGGACGTTGGCGGGCCGCTTGATGACGAGGACGACGGGCGTGTTGACGACGCCGAGCTTGCGCAGGAGGGCCGTGCCGCTCGTCTGATGGAGGACGTTGACCCGAACGAACCCTGCGCGCATCTCCGCCGCGCCGGCCTGCGCCTCCAGGCTCGTCGCCAGGTCGACGTCCGAGCTGGGCAGGTACAGGGAGACGACGACGACGGAGTGCTTGTGCAGTGCGCGAGCGACCGAGAGCGGCAGCCCGTGGGCGTTGAGAGCGTGCGTGTGCGGCTTGCTCGTTACCGGTGTCGTCTTGGTGGGAGTGGTGACGGCTGGCGTCGTCCGGGCCGGGGTCGAGCTCGCCGTGGTCGGCGAGGTCGACTTGTGCCGGGTCACGACGAAGTAACCGCCGGCAAGGACGACAACCAGTCCGAGCAAGACGACGAGCCGGAGCTGGCGCGTACTCAGCGTCGCGTTCATGGCCCTCCTATCGGCAGCCCCAGGGGGGACGGGCCTCCCTGGAATGGGGGATACGTGGATCGAGAGTGGGAAAAAGAGAGGGCGCGGTCTCCCGCGCCCTCGGTCGTGCAACCCAGACGACGTTTAGCTCACGCCACTCGTCCAAGTGGCGCAGGAGTCAGAAGTCTCCTTCGTGACGACCTTGCCACCGGGGCCGGAGACGTGCGACCACTGACCGGCGTCGTAGCCGGAGATGCAGTACTCCTGCCCGGCCGCGATGCTGCCATCGGCCGCACTGCTGGCCTTGACGGTCACGACGCCGGGGCCGGAGCCGGCAGCGCCGGTCGAGACGTTCAGACCGCTGTCATAGTCGGTCTTCAGCTCCGTGGCACTCATGGCCGTGGCGCCGGCATACGTCTCGTTGTTGTCGTTGTAGTACTCCTCGACGTCGGGAATCGCCGACCGGACATCCGAAGCGGCAGCGGTCTGCTGCGCGCTCTTCTGGAAGCCCAGATACGAAGGAATGGCGATCGCGAGCAGGACGCCGATGATGATCAGGACGACGAGGAGCTCGATCAGCGTGAACGCGCTCTCGTCCTTGACGTTCAACCTCTGCCTGAGGGAATGCATGCAGTTCTCCTTTTAGACGGGTAACCCAGACCCGGCCTCTATCGGCAGCCGCGGCGGCGCCTCTTCCCCCCCGAGCGAGTGATTCGGCTCACCCGTCCACTAACCCACCGCGGGGGATGCCCGTCGGAGCGTGAACCCGCCCTTCCCCCGATCGAGTGATCCCTCGGCGAGCCCCCTAAAGCAAGCCCCACGACCCGCCGATAGCTCGGTTCGCATGACGCCGCAGCCTTTCTCTATTGACACGCTCCTCGAGCGCGTCGCCGCCGAGGACGCCTCCGACCTGCACATCACGGCAGGCTCCCCGCCGGTGTTGCGCGTGCGCGGCCAGCTGTCGCCGGCCGTCGACTTCGAGCCCTTCACGCCGGAAGAGACGCGCGACCTTCTCTATCGCATCCTCTCGACCGAGCAGCAGAAGCGGCTCGAGATCGACCGGCAGCTCGACTTCTCGTACTCGGTGCCCGGCGTCGCCCGCTTCCGTGTCAACGTCTACTTCCAGCGCGACACCCTCGCGGCGGCCTTCCGCCTGGTGCCGCGGATGATCAAGTCGGCAGCGGAGCTCGGGCTTCCCGAAGTGCTCCGCGAGCTCGCGATGGAGCCGCGCGGGCTCGTCCTCATCACCGGGCCGACCGGCTCCGGTAAGTCGACGACGCTCGCGACCATGATCGACGAGATCAACTCGACTCGCTCGCATCACATCGTGACGATCGAGGATCCGATCGAGTTCCTGCACCAGCACAAGGAGTCGGTCATCAACCAGCGCGAGATCGGCTCCGACGCGAAGGGCTTCGCCGAAGCGCTGCGCGGAGCGCTCCGCCAGGACCCCGACGTGATCCTCGTCGGCGAAATGCGCGACCTCGAGACGATCTCGACCGCGCTGACCGCAGCGGAGACCGGCCACCTCGTGCTCGCGACGCTCCACACGCAGAGCGCACCGAGCACAATCGACCGCATCATCGACGTCTTCCCGTCCGCGCAGCAGAGTCAGGTGCGGATGCAGGTGGCCGCCGGCCTCCAGGGAGTCGTCACACAGACCTTGCTGCCCTCGGCGGACGGCCGGAAGCGCGTGCCGGCACTCGAGATCCTGCTCCCGGACGACGCCGTCCGGAACCTGATCCGCCAGGGCAAGACCGAACAGATCTATTCGATCATGCAAACGAACACCGGCCGCGGGATGCAGACGATGGAGCAGTGCCTGGCCGACCTCGTCCTGCGCCGCGTAATCAGTCAAGAGACCGCGTTCGGCGTCACCAGCCGCCGCGAGGAGTTCGAATCGCTCCTCGCCCGCAGCGGCGTCAAGCCGCGGACGGACGAACACCTCCCCGAGGCCCTCCGCGGCCTCCGAGTCGCAGGAGCCGCACAGTGAGCGGGATCACCGAACTTCTCAAGAAGGACATCTCCTTCAAGCGCAAGCCGTCGGCCAAGGCCGAACCGAAGACCGAGGCCAAGGCGCCGAAGCAGAAGGACGCACCGAAGACCGAGACGCCGAAGGCGACGAAGCCCGCGCGGAAGCAGCGCAAGGCACCGTCGACGAGCGGCGGGAACGGCCGGCACAAGCAGGTCGTCGGTCTGAGCATCGGAGCGTCCCAGCTTGCGGCCGCAGTCGTCGTCAACAACGGCCGGCCGAAGCTCGTCAAGGCTGCCCGGCACACGCTCCCGCCCGACGTCGTGGCAGGCGGCGAGGTGCGCGACGCCGAGGCGCTCGCCAACGAGATCTCCAGCTTCTTCAACGACGCCGACCTGCCGCGCAAGAACGTGAGGCTCGGCATCGGCTCGAGCCGCACAGGCGTCCGCGTCTTCGAGCGGCCGACCGTCGACGACCCGCGCCAGCTCGCCAATGCGATCCGCTTCCGCGCGTACGAGACGCTGCCGATCCCGATCGAAGAGGCGATGCTCGACTACCACGTCGTCGAGGACACGACCGCGCCCGACCGCGTGCTCCTCGCCGTCGCCTACCGCGACCTCGTCGATCGCTTCGCGGCCACGTGCACCGCCGCGAAGATCGATCTCGTCGGAATCGACATCGAGGCCTTCGCCCTGCTTCGCGCGGTCGGCGGAGACCCGCTGACCGCCGGTGAGCGCGCCGAGGCCGCCCGCGTCGCCGTCTCGATCGGGCACGACCGCACCACGGTCGCGGTCTCCGACGGGCGCGTCTGCGAGTTCGCGAGGGTCCTCGACTGGGGCGGCGGCCGTGTCACGACCGCCATCGAGCGCGCCCTCGACGTCGACACCGCCGAGGCCGAGACGGTCAAGCGGACACTCGACATCTCGAGCACCGCCGTCACGGAGGCGAGCGACGAGCGCACGACAAAGGCGACCGAGGCAACCCGCCGCGAGGTGAACGGCCTTGCCCGCGAGCTCGCCTCCTCCCTCCACTTCTACCAGGATCAACCGGACTCCCTGGGCT
The DNA here is from genome assembly GCA_025928515.1 of Thermoleophilia bacterium. Classification (GTDB taxonomy): domain Bacteria; phylum Actinomycetota; class Thermoleophilia; order Gaiellales; family Gaiellaceae; genus Palsa-739. The sequence continues at coordinate 3,873 of JAICJI010000022.1, read as the reverse complement.
TCGCCGAGATCACGATCACAGGCGGCGGTGCTCATCTTCAGGGGCTCGCCGAGCAGCTCGAGGAGCTGATCGGCATCAGCGTCCGTGTCGCCGACCCGTTCGCGCGCGTCGGCTCCGGACACGGCATCAGCTCCAACGGCCAGGACGGCGCCCTCGCCGTCGCAATCGGACTGGGAATCGAGGACTGATGCGCGCCGTCAACCTTCTCCCCCGCCAGACCGTCCAGCAAAGCCGCGCGGGAGGACCAAGCCCGGTCGTCCTCGTCGCGGCGATTGGCGGTGCAACCGTCTTGCTCGCGCTGGTGGGAGGCTTCTTGCTCGCGAACCGCAGCGTCGACCGGCAGCGCCAGGACCTCTCCTCCGCCCAAGCCTTGCTCGCCGCGACGCCCGCCCACCACATCTCGGCGAAGACGAACGCCTTCCGCACGGCCGTGCTCACCCAGCGCGAGCAGCGGTCGCTGGCCCTCGCCTCGGCGATCGGGAAGCGCGTGGCCTGGGATCGCATCCTCCGCCGCTTTGCGCTCGTTCTGCCGGACGACGTCTGGCTCACGAGCTTGCAGGGCAACACGCCGCTCGACCCCGCAGCCCCGACGGCCGCAGCCACGTCGACGAGCGCTCTTCCGCCCGCGCCGACCGCGCTGACCATCGAGGGATACACGTACAGCCAGGCAAGCGTCGCACGGCTGCTCGAACGTCTCGAGGTCCTCCCCGACCTCAAGAACGTCCAGCTCCAGGACAGCCACGCTGCGCCGCTCGGAGGCCAGACCGTCTTCAACTTCACCATCGTCTCGGACATCCGCAAAGGAAGGGGTGCCTCGTGACCGCCCGCCTTTCGAGCCTGTCGAAGGGCGCTCAGATCGCGCTCGTCGCGGCCATGCTTCTCCTGGTCGTCGCGATCGGCTGGTTCGCCCTGATCTCGCCCAAGCGCTCGACCGCCGCTGACCTGAAGAAGCAGACGGCCGCGGTGCAGGCGGAAATCGCCAAGAACCGCTCGTCCGCGTTCACGCAGGCGCTGCCGGCAGTACGCTCCGCGAGCGTCTTCCGGCTGGCGATGGCGATGCCGACGCAGATCCAGACGCCGGACGTGATCCTGCAGCTGGACGCACTCGCTCTGCAGTCGGGCATTTCGTTCGACCAGATCCAGCCCGGCGCCACCTCGTCGTCCGGCACGCCGACGACGGCTGACCCGTTCGCGACCGAGCCCATCTCGGTCAAGTTCTCGGGCAACTTCTACGACCTGCTCGCCTTCCTCCAGCGCATGCGCAACCTCGTCCGCGTCGAGAACGGCAGGCTCTTCACGGCCGGACGCCTCTTCGACGTGACCAACGTCCAGTTCGCAGAAGGCACGGCGGGTTGGCCGCAGATCGGGGCGACCCTCACGATCGACGCGTTCGTGCCCCAGCGGGCAGCGCCTCTGACGACAACCCCGGGCGCGACCGGCACCACGTCGACGACCACTACAGGCACGACGACCACGTCCAACTCAACGTCGGCGGCCCCGAGCACGAGTGGAGGGAACTCATGAGCCGCAAGAGCAGAATGCAGAGCGCACGCGAGGCCAAGGACAAGCGCATGAAGAAGATCGCCATCGGCGGCGCAGTCCTCCTCGTAGCCGTCCTCGCCTTCGAGGTTCCGAAGGTTATGCACAGCGGCAACAGCAGCGCCAGCAGCTCGACGCCTCCCGCCACCACCACGACCGGCGCCTCGACCACGTCCACGGGAACACCCGTCAGCGGCACGCCGGGCACGGCCGGTGCCGCGGTCACGCCCACGGCGAGCACCAAGCTGCCGAACTCGGACGTGCTGCCGCAGCGGACGAAGTCGCAGCTGTACGCCTTCAGTCACTTCGTCGGCAAGGATCCGTTTACGCAGCAGATCAGCCAGGCGGCCGGGACTGTGCAGACCGCCAGCGCAACGACCTCACAGGCCTCGTCCGGTGGCTCCGGGGTCAGCACGTCCCAGCCGAAGCACGTGCGTACGCTCGCTGCGTCCGGCACCGCCAGGATCTCGGTCAACGGCCGCGTCGAGACCGTGCGAGTGGGAGCCAGCTTCCCGAATGCGAACCCGCTCTTCCGGCTCGTCGGGATCTCGAACGGCGTTGCGAGGATCGGAATCGCAAACGGCTCCTATTCGAGCGGCGCGCACACGATCTCCCTCTCGGCCGGCCGGTCGTTGACGCTCGTCGACCAGGCCGACAGCATCCGCTACAGGATCAGGTTGATCACCGCATCGTGACCGCGACCGCCGACATCGGCCGCCGCAGGCGTCTCGGCGCGAGGCTCCGCCGCGAAGAGGGCCTCGGGCTCGTCGAGCTCCTGATCGCGCTCCTCGTGCTCAACATCGGCATCTTCGCGACGCTTGCCGCCTTCACCTCGGGCGCACTCGCGCTTCGCCGCGCCAGCCATACCTCGACGGCATCTGCCATCGCGGACAAGTACATGGAGTGCTTCCGCGACGCCTCGTACACGAACATCACGTGGCCGATGACGACGGGCAACTGCACGTCGGCTGCTCCGGTCGGCGCGGACGGCCTCACGTACCACGTCTCCGCAACCGTCAGTGCCGGGAGCCAGCTCAGTAGCGGCACCTACCAGGGCAGCGGCAACGTAAAGACGGTCACGCTCACCATCACCGGCCCCGGCACGAAGACCACGGTGCTCGATACGACCAGCTCCACCTTCTCCCTGTGCACCCAGTCGGCACTGGGCACCGAAACCAACCCCTGTAAGAGCTGAGCCATGGCCGGATTCGCATACAGCGCAATCAGCATCGACGGTCTCGAGACCGTCGGAGAGATCCACGCTCCCGACCTCGAAGCGGCACGCGAGCAGCTCCGCATCCGCGGCCTGCTGGCGCACTCGCTCCGCGAGCTGCCCGCCAGCGGCGAGGACGGCATGCGGACCGCGTTCAAGAAGATCAAGCCTCGCTCGATGCAGGTCTTCTCGCGTCAGTTCGCCACCATGATCGAGGCGGGCCTGAACATCGTGGCGGCGCTCGTGATCCTCGAGGAGCAGACCGACGACCGCTACCTCGCGGAAGTCATCGCGGAGCTCCGCGCCGACGTCGAGGGAGGCCTCCTCCTCTCGCAGGCGATGGCGCGCCACCCGAAGGTCTTCGACGAGCTCTATGTCTCGATGGTGCAGGCCGGCGAGGCCTCGGGCCTCCTGGACCAGGTCCTCGACCGGGTCGCCGACCAGATCGAGAAGACGACCAAGATCAAGCGTCGCGTCAAGGGCGCCATGGTATACCCGACGGTGGTCTTCACGTTCGCGACGCTCGTGCTCATCGCGATGCTGATGTTCATCGTGCCGATCTTCGCCAAGATCTTCACGTCCCTGAATGGGCAGCTGCCGCTGCTGACGCGGCTCGTCCTGCATGCGTCCGGCGTCCTCCGGCACCAGTGGTACATCGTCTTCCCGCTGATCGGCGCCCTCATCTGGGGTGCGCTCCGCTACAAGAAGACCGAGCAGGGCCGGCAGATGTGGGATCGCTTCAAGCTCCGCATCCCGCTGCGCATCGGCGAGACCGTGCTCAAGGTCACGATGGCACGGCTGCTCCGCACCCTCGCGACGCTCGTCGCCGCGGGCGTCGACATCATCCGCGCGCTCGAGATCGCCGGCAACACGGCGGGCAACTGGCTCGTCGAGCAGGCGCTCGCCGACGCGCGGATCAAGGTGCAGGAAGGTATCCCGATCGCCCAGCCTCTGAGCGACGACCCGCTCTTCCCGCCCATGGTCAGCCAGATGGTGCGGATCGGCGAGGAGACCGGTGAGCTCGAGCAGATGCTGAGCAAGGTCGCCGACTTCTACGAGGACGAGGTGGACAGCACCATCGCGTCCCTCATGTCGATCATCGAGCCGATCATGATGATCGG
>JAICJI010000045.1 GCA_025928515.1 Thermoleophilia bacterium | reverse complement strand
GGACGACCTGCACGCGACGGTCGAGGAGTTCCGGGCTGAGCTCTGGTCGGCCCGCTTCGACGCCCGCCGGCTGGCCCTGGAGTAGCAGTACCCCCGGCAGCGCGATCTCCGTTGTAGAGATATGCGCAGATACGGAATCTATGACGGAACTCGCGGGCTGACGACGGCGATCGCTGCCGGCGTCGCAGGCCTGCTGCTCTGGTGCGCGACGCTCGTCGGCGTCGGAAGCGTCACCCGCTTCTGGGAGTCGATGGGCATCGTCGCGGCGGCCGGGCTCGTGCTCGCGCTGTCGCAGGTGGTCGGCGGCTGGACGAAGGGCGGCCGGACACGGATCTCGCCGACGACGTTCCTCGTCGCGTTCCTGCCGGTGTTCGTCTGCGTCGGCTGGATCCTCATGGCGACGCAGCCTGGTAACGGCTGGCACGAGGGGACGATCGTCTCGTGGAGTCACTCGATCGGGATCATGGGTCTCGTGCACTCGCTCGGGCTCTGGCACGGGGTCCTCGCCTTCGGCTTCGGCCTCGTGCTCGGTATGACGCTCGACACGGTGCCGGTCGACGAGCCTGTGGCGGCGCCCGCGGCGCGGAGCGAAGCGGTCGTGAGAAACGACACGGTCCGGGACGACGAGACGCTCGTCGCCGACCGGCGCGGCCCGGAGTGGCGGCAGCGGCCGGCGACCGGGACCGACGCCGACGAGCCGCTGACTGCGGAGCGCGAAGCGGCGCGCGCCGCGGAGCCGAACACGGTCACGGTCGGGCCACGGCAGGACGTCGAGAGCTGACGGCAGCAGGGGAGGGGCGGCTTCGGGCCGCCCCATCCCTTGCAGTAGTGATCATGGGTCCTACCCCGTCCGGTCGATGAGATTCGCGGGATGAACGCCGTACCGTCGCAGCGGGGAACCGCTCTGCTCCTGGCCCACTGCGCCAGTCTCGACCCGGCCTCGGCGTCGGCGCGGGAGCGGCTCGACGAGGCGCTCGGGGCCGACCTGGCGCGGAAGCTCGTGTGGGCGCTCTGTAGCGGGGCGCCGTCGCGGGACGAACGCGGGCTACGCGCGCGGGCCGTCTTCGCCGCGTAGGCGGACGAAGAGCCAGATCCCGGCGAAGCCGAGCAGCGCCAGCACGATCGAGAAGGCGCCGGACGACCCGATCGCCTTCAGCCCGAAGAAGATGAAGACGGCGAGGACGAGCGCCCAGATGAACGCGGTGACGCCGGGATCGATGCTCGGCGGGTTCGGGCGGCTCACGGGCGCGATCCTACCCGGCTGCGTTCGGCCGTGAAAAAAGAAGCGGCGCCCCGAGAGGCGCCGCTTCAAAGAGTCACCCAGCCGGCTGCGGTTTCGTCCACAGCTCCGTCTGACTTTCCGCCTCAGCCCTTGCGGACTTCCTCGTACGGCCCTACGGCTCTGCTTCGATCTAATCCCGCGCCCCGCTGGGTGCAAGAGGGAATCTAGGGCGCGCGCAGACCCATTGCAAGGGGCCGCGCGGACGAAAAACACGCAATTTGCGATCTTTGAATAATCAACATTTCCACAGCGTCGTGTGCAACGTGTGGATAACCGGGGGAGGTCACGCCGCCGGGGAGTCGTTCTGCTCCGACTTTCCATAACGTCTCTTCTCGTGCGTGGAGATCGAGGAAATACGCGGCGCAAACCCCTTGATTTGACCGGTGCCCGCGTGTTTGGGTTGTGTGAGCGCGAGGGAACGTGTACTGCCCAGGACACGCGGATCAGGGGGAATCGCTTTGACGACGGTCGAGATCGAGTCGATCCTCGGAAACGAGGAGCTCGCGACACTGCTGGATGCCGCCGAGGTCGCCGGCCAGCTGCGGCAGGCAGAACTGAACGAGCTGCTGGAGCCGCTCGAGCTCGAGCCGCTCGAGGTCGAGTCGGTCTACCAGGAGCTCGACCGGCGCGGAATCGACCTCGTCGCCGAGGAGCCCGAACCGGAGCCCGAGCCTGAGAAGCCCGCCGCGCAGGAGCCCGCGGCGCCGCCGTCGCTCACGGCGCCCGTCGAGACGACGACCGACGCGCTCCAGCTCTTCCTGCGCGAAGCCGGCCGCCACGCGCTTCTGACGGCCGCGCAGGAGGTCGAGCTCGCGAAGAAGATCGAGCGCGGCGACCTCGACGCGAAGCAGCGGATGATCCAGTCCAACCTCCGCCTCGTCGTCTCGATCGCGAAGAACTACCGCAACCAGGGTCTCCCCTTCCTCGACCTGATCCAGGAAGGCACGCTCGGGCTGATCCGCGCGGTCGAGAAATTCGACTGGCGCCGAGGCTACAAGTTCTCGACCTATGCGACCTGGTGGATCCGGCAGGCCGTCGCGCGTGCGCTCGCCGACAAGGCGCGGACGATCCGAATGCCCGTCCACATCGTCGAGCGGATGCAGAAGATGAACCGGGCCGAACGGACACTCTGGATGGAGCTCGGTCGCGAGCCGTCACTCGAGGAGATCGCCGAGGAGGCCTCGCTCCCGATCGAGCAGGCGCGCGAGGTGAAGGCGGCCGCCCGCGCGTCCGCGAGCCTCGATCAGCCGGTCGGCGAGGCGGACGACGCGGTGTTCGGCGACTTCGTCGCCGGCGACGAGCCGCTTCCGGAGGAACGCGTCGAGGTGTCGCTTCGCAGCCAGGCGCTCTTCACGGCGCTGCACGCCCTGCCGGACCGCGAGCGTCAGGTGCTCGTCCTCCGCTACGGGCTCGTCGACGAGGAGCCGAAGACGCTCGAGGAGATCGGCAAGCGACTCGGCCTCACCCGGGAGCGCGTCCGCCAGATCGAGCTCGAGTCTCTGCGGCGCCTCGCAGGCTTGCGCGAGATGCAGTTCATCGCCGCAACATAGCCTGCCGCGGCCGTGGCGCACCGGCTGAAGCAGGTCGCTGGTATTTCGACGAGGCGGTCAGCGCATCGTCTGCCTCAACGGCGCGCGAGGCGGCGTCCGCTGACGCTGTCGGGCGGGGTGTAGTTGAGCTCGAAGTGGTGGTAGAGCGCCGACTCGTCCGCCTGCGAGAGCTCCTCCCCGTGCAACTCGATGGTCGGCGCAGACTTGACCTGCTCCTTGCTGACGGCCACCCGAAGCTCGTCCGGGCCGACCGTGATGCCGCCAAGCGGCACAAAGGTGAGGTGGCGGCCGATGAAACCCTCCTTGACCGTCGCGAACTGCGGCTCGTCGTTCTCGACGTCCACGTAGACGTCTTCCAGCTTGCCGATCTTCTCGCCATGACGATCAAGCAGCGTCTTACCGTGCCAGTCGGCCACATTCCACTCTGCTTCCTGCTGATGCTCGCTCATCGTCTGCCCTCTGGTCTCGGATTCGTCCACCGTCACGCGGTGTGGAGTAGCACTTCCCGGGCCGACAGACGCCCAACCCTCGGACGCAGAGAATGCCGATCGATACCGGCGTGCCCGCGCCCTACGGGCGCAGATAGAGCTCGAGATCCGGCGCTGCCAGGCGCAGCTCTCTCAGAGCCCGCGATTCCAGTTGCCGCACACGCTCGCGGGTGACACCGAGCTCGCTCCCGACCTCTTCCAGGGTCTTCGGCGAGTTGCCGTCAAGACCGAAGCGAAGCGCGAGCACGTGCCGCATGCGCGGGTTCAGGCCCGACAGCGCGTCCGCGAGCTCGCGGTGGCGGAGGTGCTTCGCCGTCTGCGCCTCGGGCTGGTCGGAGTGGACGTCCTCGATCAGGTCGCCGAAGAAGCTGTCGCCGTCGCCGACCGGGGTGTCGAGCGACACCGGGTCCTCGACGAGGTCGAGCAGGTCGCGCACCTTGGCCTCGGGCAGCGCAGCCTCCTTCGCGAGCTCTTCGATCGTCGGCTCGCGGTTCAGCTTCTGCGCCAGCTGGCGGCGTGAGCGCAGCAGCCGCCGCACCTGCTCGGCGACGTGCACGGGCAGGCGGATCGTCCGTCCCTGGTCGGCGAGCGCGCGCGTCACCGCCTGCCGGATCCACCAGGTCGCGTACGTGGAGAGCTTGTAGCCCATCGTGTGGTCGAACTTCTCGACCGCGCGGATCAGGCCGAGGTTGCCTTCCTGGATCAGGTCGAGCAGCGGCACGCCGGCCTTCGTGTAGTTGCGCGTGATCGACATGACGAGCCTCAGGTTCGACTCGATCAGGCGCCGTTTCGCCGACGCGTCGCCGGCATCCTTGCGGCGCGCGAGCTCGGCTTCCTCGGCGCGCGTCAGAAGCGGGCCGCCGCCGATCGAGCGCACGTAGAGCTTCAGCGGATCCTGGGTCTGCGTCTCGCCCTCGAGCAGGACGGCGCCCGCGTCGGGCTCGTCGGCCGTCTCGTTCGGATCGTCGAGCGCAGGCACGAGCTCGAGGCGAGGCTCGTCGAGAGTCTGTGTCCCGAATGCGTCATCGGGGAGCGGCCGCTGCTCCATCGCTTTCTTATCGGCGCCCGCGGCGCATGCCTTGATAGGCACAAGGGACGCGGCCGCGACCGCCGAATCAGGCGCTAACTTGGCTCGAGGCCCCGCGTCGTACTCCATAAGGGGTCTTTTTCTCTCGTATGTGCGGAATCGCCGGATACAGCCTCTCGACCCGCAGCGCGCTCGATCGGACGCGCGCCGCGCAGTCTCTGCTGGCCGGGATCGCCGAGCGCGGTGCCGACGCGGTCGGCTACGCGCATCGCTCGCCCGGTGAGACGTACCCGGTCGTCGTCAAGCAGCGCACGCCCGCGAGCATGCTGCTCGACCGGCTCGACGTCCCGCAGTCGGCAAGCGGGCTCCTCGTGCACGTGCGCGACTACACGAAGGGCCATCCGTCGATCGCCGCGAACAACCATCCCGTCCGGCACGGCCCGGTCGTCGGGATCCACAACGGGATCATCCTCAACGACGACGAGCTGCTCGCGCAGTTCAACTGCTCGCGGTCGGAGCCGCGGATGACGGTCGACTCGGAGGCGATCTTCGCCCTGGCCGCCCACTCGCACAACGACCCGCTCGCGCTCGAGGAGCTGACCGGCGCGCTCGCGGCGGCCTGGATGGACGAACGGCAGCCGGGCACGATCTACGCAGCGCGCGGTGCCGGGCGGCCGATGTGGCTCGGCGCCGGCAAGCACGAGCTCTTCTTCGCGTCGACCCGGCGCGCGCTCGAGGTGGTCGAGAAGTATGCAGGCGTCCGGCTGCGCAAGAGCGAGGTCGCCGAAGGCACGTTCCTCGAGCTGAGCGACGCGCGTGTCACGCGGGCCGCCACCTTCCGGCACGACCGCGGCTATCGGGACCCGATCGACCTGCCGACGATCCGTGCCCCGCAGGAAGGCGTGTCCTGCCTGGAGCGGCTCGCAGTTCTCGCCGCCGCGTAGAGCTACAAGAGCCGCCCGTCCGTCGCGACCCGGACGCCGTCCTCGTCGAGTCGCTCGCGGACGAGGAACTGGAAGGTCGACCAGGCACCGCGCTCCGCATCGAGCATCCGGTAGACCTGCCACTCCGTCAGGAGCGAATCGTCTTCGCGGCGCGCCTCGGCCCAGTCGGCGAACTTCGGCAGGCGACCGAGCCGCCGGGCGAGCTCGGCTCCCTGGTCGACGGCCCGCTCGAGACGCTCTGCCCCGACCGCGACGTCGAAGCCCGCCTCGCGCAACGCGTTCGAGAGCGAGCCGAACGTGTGCCAGTACAGCGACTTCGACGGCATCCGGCCCTTGTGGTCGTCGATGTCCCCGGCCGTCGGCGGGCGGCCCAGCTCCTCCCCCAGCTCCCGCAGCAGCCCCAGGAGCTCGTCCCGGGTCGCGAACCGCCGCGGCACGAGGCCCGCCGCCCGCTTCGCGGCGTTCCAGGAGCCGAAGTGCTCGATCACCGTCTGCGGATGCACCGTCGTCTCGGGGTCGGCGGAGAACTCCCGCATCGTCGGCGACGTGCCGAGTCGCTCTGCGCACGCCCGAAGCTCCGCGAGGATCTGGTCGTCCGAATATCGCTTGCGGATGCCCGCCTGGAACTCGGCGAGGCGAGCCTGGTCGATCTCGACCAGCCGTTTCCTGGGCATTGCAAGAATGGTAGAGCAGATTGGGCGGATTGCAAGTGATCGCTAGCGCGGTTTGAACCGTGAGCGTCTTCAGGCGATCACCCGGTGGCGCCGGAGAGCGTCCGAGTCGCTCTGCCGCGCTCGCGCGACCCTCCGAGGGTCACGGACGTTACGGAGCCGCAGTGCTCAAGGGCTGTCCCGAGGGCGACGACGATCTCGGGTCCCTCGGTCCACCTCACGAACCAACTCTTGCAAGGACGCGGACTAGCTCGCGGCGACGAGCGGCGGGCGCTCGGACTTCTGCGGTGCGACCGCAGGCAGGTCGGAGACGATCGACTCGAGCGGGAGGATCCGGGCGAGCGCCTGGACGCAGCGCGGGCAGAACTGGGACCCGGACTTCGCCTGCACCTCGGCGAGCGCCTCGTCCACAGACCGTGCCGCCCGGTAGATCCGCGTCGTGAGCATCGAGTCGAGCGCGTCGGCGACGTGGATGATCCGCGCGCCGAGCGGGATCTCCTCGCCGGTCAGCCGCTGCGGGTAGCCCGTTCCGTCGAACCGCTCGTGGTGGTGGCGGATCGCGGGCACCGCGTCCTGCAGGAAGCCGAGGCGGTCGATGATCCGCGCTCCCTCCTCCGCATGGCCCTGCATGATCGTCCATTCCTCGGGCGTCAGGCTCGCCGGCTTCAAGAGGATCGCGTCCGGGATCGCCAGCTTGCCGATGTCGTGGAAGAGCGCCGCGTGGCCGAGCAGGTCGAGCTCCGCCTGCGAAAGGCCGAGCTCGCGGCCGAGGGCGAGCGACAGCTGCTGGACCCGCCGCGAATGGCCGGCCGTGTACGAGTCGCGGGCGTCGACCGTGGCCGACAGCGACTCCATCGCCTGGGTCGACCGCTCCCTGAGCGCCTTGTTCGCATGCTCGAGCGACACGTTCTGCGACTGGATCGTCTCGGCCGCCTCACGGAGCTTCTGGGCCGACTTCTGGGTGTGCTTGAGGTAGGCCTCCTGCGTCTTGCGCATCAGGAGCAGCGGCACGGCGAACACCGCGAGGGCGTAGAGCCCGACGGGCTGGTAGGCGATCGCCATGACGGCCCCGATGAAGCCGTAGACGACGTAGTGCGGCAGCAGCCACGCGTAGCGCTCGCGGAAGACGCTCCACGGGTTCTCGTGTCCCTCGACCGCCGATGCGACGCTCAGCAGCCCCATGTTGACGAGGAAGTAGATCGCGCCGCCGCCGACGCCGAGCCCGGCCACGGCGATCCGGCCGAAGTCGCCGCCGCCGTTGTAGATGTCGAACACCGCGGCTGCCGCGAGCGACGAGGCGGCCATCGTCCCGATGTTGTATGCGACGTGGTGCAGCGAGTTCCGGCGCGCACTCCAGTCGACGACTGCGATCGTGATCGCGAGCGGCAGTGCGGCGCGATAGCCGAAGAGCGCGGCGCCCGCGAGCGAGCCGACGACGCTCACCGACAGCGAGCCCTCGAGCTCCACGGCCTCGTAGGACAACGCCTGACCCGCCCCGACGAGCGCGAGGATCGCCAGCAGGCCGACGTAGTCGGTGCTCGCGCCGAAGACGAGCCCGCCGAGGCCCGCGCCGACACCGATCACCGAGACCGACGCGACGACGATCGCCAGTCGCAGAGACAGCGAGAAGAAGGTGGGCCCGTGGAGGGTGCGCGGCTTCGGCGACGGCGTCTGGGCGGTGCGGCGCTCCCCCACCTGCTGGGTCTCGAACGCCTCGACCGGCGGCAGCGATGCGACGGTGCTCGTCTCCTCGTCGACGACGGCGCGCAGCTTCGCGCTGCGCTCGGCGGCCATCAGCAGCGGCTCCGTGCTGGCACCGAGCACACGGTTGCGGCCCTGGAGCTTCGCGCGGTAGACCGCGAGGTCGGCCTGGTGGATGAGCTCGGTCGCGTCGACCCCGTCCTTCGGGAAGCCGGCGACGCCGATCGAGACCGTCGCGCGGATCGGTTCCGCCGCCGTGTCGACCTCGAACTGCGTGTCCGCGACCGCGCGGCGGATCCGCTCGGCGGTCTCCATCGCCTGCTCGACAGGCGTCTCCGGCAGCAGGATCGAGAACTCCTCGCCGCCGAACCGGGCGGGGACGTCGTAGTGGCGGAGCTCGGCGCGGAAGATCTCTGCAATCCCGGTCAGCACCGCGTCGCCGGCGAGATGGCCGTAGCTGTTGTTGATGTCGCGCAGGAGATCGAGGTCGGCCATGATCAGCGACATCGGCCGCTCGAACCGCGCGGCCCGCGCGATCTCCGCCGCAAGCGTCGAGGCGAAGTAGCGGGCGTTGTAGAGACCGGTCTTCGGATCGACGCGCGCCTCCGCCTGGAGCTGCGGCACGGCGAGCGAGCGGTGGACGACGATCAGCGGCGCGAGCGCCGCGAAGGTCATCCAGGGGTTCCAGTTCCAGAAGGCGGCGAGTGACGCGCCGAGGACGGTCAGGACGACGTCGACCGAGATCCCCTCCGAGCCGAAGAGCCCGGTCTCGCGGAAGCTGTGACCGCGCCCGAGCCTGAGCATCAGCGCGAGCAGCAGATGGTTGACCGTGACGAATGCGAGCGCCGCGCCCAGGCCTGCCAGCGCGAACCGTGCATCCCCGTTGTGGATCACGGCCGAGCCGTGATTGTCGATCAGGTGCGCCACCCCCCACGCCGCGAGTGCGTCGAGCGTGTAATTCGAGAGGTTGAACCCCTGGATCTGCCACGGATAGCGCTCCTTCAGCCATTCCGGGACGGTCTGGGCGAGCGGGATCAGCACGATCAGCTCGGGCGGGAGCAGCAGCGCCGCCGCGACGAGGAACACGGTCGAGGTGTGGTACATCTGGTTCTGCGGCGACTTGACCGGGAAGACGTGCGCGACGGTCGCCGCGGCGGCCAGGATGAAGAACGTCCCCCAGTCGTGCCGGATCCCAGGGGCGTCGAAGTAGAACTTGCCCGACGCCGCGAGCCAGGTCGCGGCGACGACTGCGAGATAGATCTTCGCCGTGCCCGGCAGATCACTCGGTGCGGCGGCCTCGACCGGCTCCGGAAGGAGCTCGCCGTGGAGCGCGTCTGGAACGGCGCTCACGAGCGCGCATCCCGGGGTGGCCGCAGAGCCATACCGCAATCTTCGGAAACGAGCAACCCCAAGGCATCCCCCGTTCGGACCATTCGGGTCCGAACGCGGAACGGGCCCCGCAGGGCCCGTTCCGTCGTTTCGAGGGTAGTACGGCTGTCCGTTACGGCAGGAGAGTGCCGGTCAGATCGGTCGTCGTGCCGACCACCGAATCGACCGTCGAGCAGATGGAGATCGTCGGATCGCAGTTCGGATCGACGATGCCCAGGTCTGCCTCCGTGGTGTCCACGGCCGTCCCGTCGGCGACGGGCGTCGGGCCGTCCGTCTCGGTGCCTGCTCCGTCGCTCCAGGCGGCATCGCTCCAGGCGGCGTCGCTCCAGGCGGCGTCGCTCCAGGCGGCGCTACCCCAGGCTGCCGACGCCCACGCGGCGTCGCTCCAGGCCGCGCTGCTCCACGCAGCGGACGACCAGGCGGCGTCGCTCCAGGCGGCACTGCTCCACGCCGCGCTGTTCCACGCTGCGTTCGAAAGAGCCGCCGACTGCCACGCAGCCGCGTCGAACACCCTGCTCCCGTCGGTCGCCGTCGCCAGGTACTGGTCGAGGCCGGCGTTCGGGTTGGGGATGTTGCTCGACTTCGAGTACACGCGGGCCTTGGCGATGTTGACGTCGCCGACGCCGAGCGCACCCGGCTTCACGTGGATCTGCGGGGTCGCAGTGGCCATGAGGATGCCCTTGACCTGATCCGGCGTGTAGTTCGGGTTCTTCGCCCGGATCATCGCGGCAGCGGCCGCAACGACCGGAGCCGCGAACGACGTGCCGCTGAGCTGCATGTAGCCCGGTGCGATGACGTGGTCGGGCCGCTCGAGGGCGAGACCGCCGCCCTGCGTCACCGGGCCGACCATGTAGCGACCGGGAGCACCGATGTCCGGCTTCATGAAGCCGTCCGGCGTGTAGCCCCAGGCCGACCACGGAGCCACCGCGTCGTCACCGCCACCGATCGTGGTGCCGATGTCCGCCGCGCCGACCGTGATCACGAACGGGTCGTTGCCCGGTGCGTACGACACGCCGCTCGGCGTGTTGGCCGCGTCGGTGGCGTAGTTGCCCGAGGCCGCGACGACGACGACGCCGTTCAGCCACAGCTTCTCGACTGCCGCGTCGAGCGGGTCGAACAGAACGCTCGCCCGGCTGACCGCGTGCAGCGAGAAGTTCGCCACCTGGATGTTGTAGGTGCTCTTGTTGGCGAGGATCCAGTCGGCCGCGTGGATCAGGTCGCCGACCGTCGTCTCGCCTTCGTCGTTCATCACGTCGACGGAGAGCAGGTTCGCCTTCGGAGCCGCACCCGCGTATCCGGGAGCCGCGCCTGCGGCGATGCCCGCCACGAACGTGCCGTGGCCGTAGCCGTCGCCCGGCGAGTCCGGCTTCAGCGAGCCGAGCTGAACCTGGCCGAGAACGCGATTGCCAAAGTCGGCGGTGTGGGCCGGGTCGATGCCCGAGTCCACGATCGCGATCGTCGGAGCCTTCGGCGAGCCGTTCGTCCAGTCGACCGGTGCGCCGACGGCCCACGGCCACAGCTGCGTGCTGTAGACCGGAAGCTTGACCGCCGAACCGGCTGCGGACTCATTCGGAACGATCGAGGACGCGACGCCGGTCTTCGCGAGATGGAGGATGACCTTCCCGCTCAGGTTGGCCTCGAGGCCGTCGATCGAGTTGAACTGCTGGCGAACGCTGGCAGCCGACATCTGCTCGTCGGTGCTGCCGCTCTTGTCGCCGAGGATCTTGTTGAGGAATCCGCGCGTCTTCTCCTTCGGATTCCCCTGCAGGATGACGTCGAACGTCTGCTTCGGGTTCTGCTGAATGGCCTGGAGCAGTGTGTCCTGGACGTAGGACTTCAGACCGAGCGACTTACCGCTCTGTCCGCCGCCGTTGTCCAGGCTGCCTGCGCTGGCCGCCGCCGCCATGACGAAGGCGGTCGCAACCATTGCAACGACCGCACCGGCACGACGGCCGCCGCGACCCCACAGCGCATTCGAACGGGCCTCGCCGCGCGAGCCCCGCCCCCAAAGTGCGTTCGAGCGATCACCGCAATCATTCGCTCGTTTTTGCCGCATCTACCCTTCCTCTCATATCGCGCAGGCCGGAGCCGGCACGAGCCGCAGTACACGTGGAATCAGGTGGAACGTAGGGCGGTTCCGTGCGCGGTACCTCCCCCGGAAGGGTCAGGGGCGTAGAAGTTCCCTCGAACGAGTGACAGGCCGGGTGCCGTAGGCTCGACGCCGATGCGCCTCGCCGCCGAGATCGCCGCCGCCCGCGCAATTGCAAGCCTTTCCCGCCTCGTCGGCGCCGGCGCGGGTATGACCGTTCCCGGCAAGCTGCTGTCGAAGCTCGACCCCGGCGCCATCGACCGGCTGGCCGCCCGCCTGCCTGCCGGGGCGGCCGCCGTGTCGGCGACGAACGGCAAGACGACCACCTCGGCGATGGCGGCGGAGATCCTCCGGCCCCGCTTCCGGCTCGCGCACAACCGGTCGGGGGCGAACCTCGTGTCGGGCGTCGCCTCCACCCTGCTGTCGTCGGACGGCGCCGAGCTCGGGCTGCTCGAGGTGGACGAGGCGGCGCTGCCGGAGGTCCTGCGGCGCGTCCGGCCGCGGGCCGTGCTGCTCGCGAACCTCTTCCGCGACCAGCTCGACCGCTACGGCGAGCTCGAGCTGATCGCCGAGCGGTGGCGGCAGGCAGTCGCGGCGCTCCCCGCGGGGACGGCCGTCGTCCTGAACGCGGACGATCCGCAGGTCGGATCACTGGGAGGTTCCGTGTACTACGGCCTCGACGACCCCTCCGTCGCACGGCCCTCGCTCCAGCACGCCGCCGACTCGAAGTACTGCATCCGCTGCGGCACGCCCTACGGCTACCGCGCCGCATACGTCGGCCATCTCGGCGACTACCGCTGCCCGAGCTGCGGCCACGCGCGACCCGCCCTGGACCTCTGTGCCCGGTCGATCGAGCTGGAGGGCCTCGAGCGGGCCGCGTTCGACCTCGTCACGCCGGAGGGCACGCGCCGGGTCGAGCTGGCACTGCCTGGGCTGTACAACGTCTACAACGCACTCGGGGCGGCAGCGCTCGCGCGGGCGCTCGGCTCGTCGCTCGACGAGATCGTCGACGGGCTCGGCCGCTTCAGCGCCGCGTTCGGCCGCTTCGAGCGAATCGCCGTCGACGGCAAGCAGCTCGTGCTGCTCCTGATCAAGAACCCGGCGGGCGCGAACGAGGCCGTGCGGACGCTCGTCGAAGGCCGGCCGCCGCGCGTCGCGGTCGTCGCGCTGAACGACGCGATCGCCGACGGCCGCGACGTCTCGTGGATCTGGGACGTCGACTTCGAGCCGCTGCTGGCGGGCCTCGACCGGGTCGTCGCGGCGGGCAGCCGCGCCGCCGAGCTGGCGCTGCGGTTCAAGTACGGCGGCCTCGACGAGGCCAGCATCGAGGTCGAGGCCGACCTCGCGCGGGCGCTCGACCGCGGGCTCCAGCTGACCCCGGACGGCGGCGAGCTCGTCGTCCTCCCCACCTACACCGCGATGCTGGCGCTGCAGCGCCTCCTCGCCGACCGCGGGCTTGCGAAGAGGTACTGGGAGCGCGCCGCGTGAGCACCATCCGGGTCGGCCACCTCTATCCGGACTACCTCAACATCTACGCCGACCGCGGCAACATCGCCGTGCTCGCCCGACGCTCCGCCTGGCGTGGCCACGACCTCGAGGTGACGGCGCTCGGCATGGACGAGTCGATCGAGCCGGGTGCGCACGACCTGTACTACGTCGGCGGCGGTCAGGATCGCGAGCAGTTCCTCGTCGCCGAGAACCTCGCCGGCAAGGCCGAGGCGCTCGTCAGCGCCGTCGTCGAGGGTGGCGCCGCCCTGCTCGCCGTCTGCGGCGGCTATCAGCTGCTCGGACGCGGCTACCGGGGCTTCCACGGCGAGGAGATGCCCGGGGTCGGCCTGCTGCCGCTCGAGACCGTCGCCGGCGAGCGCCGGCTGATCGGCGACGTCCTCCTCGAGACGGACCTCGGCCCGGTCGCCGGCTTCGAGAACCATGCGGGCCGGACGCGGCTCGACGAGGGCGCGACACCGCTCGGCCGGGTCGTCTCGGGCTTCGGGAACGACGGCGAGAGCGGGTTCGAGGGCTGCCGGCTCGGTCGTGCGATCGGCACGTACCTCCACGGCCCGCTGCTGCCCCGGAATCCCCGGCTCGCCGACTGGCTGCTCGAGCAGGCGCTCGCGCACCGCACCGGCGGCGAGGCGCCGGCGTTCGACCCGCTGCCGGACGATCTCGAGGCCCTGGCATTCGAGGTTTCCGCCGGCCGTGCCCGTGCGCGCGGCGGCCGGTCCTAGTAGCTCGTCCGCGCTGCCCGCAGGACCTTCTCGACCGCCGTCCTCAACGGCTGCGGCACCTCGCCGTTGCCGCTCTTGAACCGCCGGACGGCCTTCTGCGGCTTGCGACCGCGCCCCCGCGCCTTCATGCCCGACACGGCCTCGAAGTCGGGCGTCAGGACGACCGTGCGCCGCCGCCCCGCGACCTCCTGGATCTGCCGGTTGACGACCCGCTCCGACTCGACCGGGCGCGCGCCCTGCGGTGCGTCGCGGTCGTGCACGATCACGTACGGGATGCCGCACGCGTTGCAGATGCGCGCGAACAGCGGCATGTTCCCCTTGCCGCCGCACTCGAGGACGAGGATGCCCTCCTTGTCGGGCTCGCTGCCGAGCGCCTCGAAGACGAACGGGAACGTCATCTTCTCGGTGCGTCCCTCGACGAGCAGCACGGCGCGCGCCAGGAACAGCTCGGCCCGGTCGCTGTCGAACTCGGAGAGCACACGGAAGGCCTCCGCCTCCGGCAGCGGCTCCGGCTGCAGCAAGGTCGTGCCCTCGTCGTCGGTGTGCCGGACGAGCGCGAGCTCCTCGATCCGGTCGACGCTGAGGAACACCGGCGCGTGGGTCGAGTAGAGGATCTGGTTGCCGCGCTGGGCAAGGCTGCGCAGCAGCCTGAACAGGTGCCGCTGCATGTGCGGGCTGAGGTAGAGCTCGGGCTCCTCGATCAGCAGCACGAAGCGGCGGAGGTTCGACGCGAGCAGTCGTTCCATGCCGAGCACGAGCTGCAGGCCGCCGTCGAGCTGCGACCAGTGATGGTCGGCGATCGGCGGCTCGAACAGGTGCACGACGTCGGCCGGGCCGGTCCCGGTCGCCGGCGCGACGAGCTCGTGCGCCCGCAGGTTCGCCGGGAAGAACAACACGGGCGGCGATCCGGCCCGGTTCAGGTTGAGCGTGTCCGGCGGACGGGCGTCGAGGAAGATCGTGGAGCCGTTCGGCAGGTCGGCCTCGAGGTGGATGCGCCCGGACATCCCGCGCGAGACGTCGTCGATCGTCGGCGGCGGGGCGGCCGCCTCGAGCAGCGTCCAGATCGCGGTGAGGACGGTCGACTTGCCGCTCGAGGCCTCCCCGACGAGCGCGCAGACGTTCCCCGGATCGAACTCGAGGTCCCGCACTGCGCGGTAGCCGTGGATCGAGACGCGCCGCAGAGGGGGTGCCATTGACTCAGGGTGCCCACATCGATCCCAGGTACACCGCGGGATCGCCGGGCTGCCAGCGCTCGAGGAAGCGCTGGATCGGCGGGTGCAGGACGAGCTCGTCGAGCTCGGCGGAATCGCAGAGGCGATGGCCACGCACCGCGACGTCGGTCGAGGTGACCGCCTCGAGCGAGCGTCCGGTGAGGTCGCCCGCGAAGATGATGTGGACGACGTGCTTCGACGTGAGCGCGCGCTGCGGCGAGATCGAGTCGACGATCGCCACCGGGCCCTCCAGGGGCAGCTCGTCCTCGATCCCGCACTCCTCGCGCAGCTCCCGGTGCAGCGCGTCCGTGAGGCTCTCGCCCGAGTTGACGCCGCCGCCCGGCAGCAGCCAGTACTCCCGCCCGTTCTTCTCGTGGCGGCAGAGGAGGAGCCGGTCGCGCCAGCGCAGCACCGCGGAGACGCGGATCCGCGGCTCAGCGGGCATTGCTGCTCCCGAAGCCGCGCGCACCGCGTTCACTGTCGGGTAGCTCCTCCACCTCGACGGGGTCGACGCCCGGGATCTCGACGACGACGAGCTGCGCGATGCGCATCCCGGGCTCGACGACGAACGTCTCGCGCGCGTCCGTGTTGTGGAGGATCACCTTCAGCTCGCCGCGATATCCCGAGTCGACGAGGCCCGGCGTGTTGACGATCGTGATCCCGTGCCTCACGGCGAGCCCGGACCGCGGCTGCACGAACCCTGCGTGGCCGTCGGGTATCGCGACCGCGAGACCCGTCCCGACGAGCGCCCGCTCGCCGGGCGGCAGCTCGACACGCTCGCACGCGGCGAGGTCGAGCCCCGCGTCGCCGGCGTAGGCGCGCGTGGGCACGACCGCGTCCTCGCGGAGCTTGCGGATCGGCAGCCGGATCATCCGCCGTTGACGACGTAGGAGGCGAAGCGGACGATCTCGCGCCGCGGCAGTCGCGCGACGACGAGCACGCCTTCGTCGGTGTCCTGCCGCTCCTCGATCGGGGCGCCGAGCGCGTACAACTCGTTCAGCTTGCCGCCTTCCGCGTACGGGAGCAGCAACCGGACCGGCTCGAACCGCTCGGCGAACCGCTCGGCGATCCGCGCCCGCAGCGCGTCGAGCCCCTCGCCGGTCGCGGCGGAGACCTGGAGCGCGTCGGGATAGCGGTTCGCGAGCCGTCGGCGCGTCTCGTCGTCCACGAGGTCGACCTTGTTCACGACGAGCTCGCGCAGCAGGTCGTCGGCGCCGATGTCGTGCAGCACCCCGTCGACCGACGCGATCTGCTCGACGAGGCGGTCGGCCGCTGCCGAGCCGTCGACGACGTGCAGGATCAGGTCGGCCACGAGCGTCTCTTCGAGCGTCGCGGCGAAGCCCTCGACAAGTTGATGTGGCAGTCGGCGGACGAAGCCGACCGTGTCGGTCACGAGGTAGCGGCGACCCTCGTGCTCGAAGCCGCGCGTGGTCGGGTCGAGTGTCTCGAAGAGCCGGTTTCGCACCGAGACGCCAGCGTCGGTCAGCGCGTTCAAAAGGGTCGACTTGCCGACGTTCGTGTAACCGGCGAGCGCGACGGTGGGGATCTGCGTCCGGCGGCGCTCCTTGCGGCGGATGTCGCGCTGGGCGCCGAGCTCCTTCAGCCGCTGCTTGAGCAGCGAGACGCGGCGACGTGCGAGCCGGCGGTCGGTCTCGAGCTGCGACTCGCCCGGGCCTCGCGTCCCGACGCCGCCGCCGAGCCGCTCGAGGTGTTGCCACATGCCGCGCATGCGGGGGAGGTTGTACTCGAGCTGCGCCAGCTCGACCTGGAGCTTTCCCTCCGCGGTCACGGCGTGCTGGGCGAAGATGTCGAGGATCAGCTGTGTCCGGTCGACGACGCGCGACTCGAGCTGGTTCTCGAGCACCCGCTGCTGCGACGGGCTCAGCTCGTCGTCGACGAGCAGGACCTCGGACCGCGTCGCCTTGTACGACTCCTTCAGCTCCTCGAGCTTCCCCTTGCCGACGTACGTCCGGGTGTCCGGCTGCGACCGGTGCTGGACGAGCCGGGCCACGGGGTCGACGCCTGCGGTCCGCGCGAGCTCCTCGAGCTCGCCCAGCTCGTCGTCTGGATCCACGCCTTGCCCGAGCACGGCAAGGACGAAGCCGCGCTCCGGTTCCTCCATGCAGCCATTATGACGCGGTGCCCGACCTCGCCCAGACGACGCTGCAACTCGTCGACACGCCGTCGGAGAGCCGCGACGAGGCGGCCGCCGTCGAGCTGATCCGCGAACTGATGCCCGGCGCCCCCGCATTCGACGACGGCGAGGTGCTGCTGTACGGCGACGGGCCCGTCGTCCTGGCAGGACATCTCGACACGATCCCGGCGCAGGGCAACATCCCGGGTCGCATCGAGAACGGCTGCGTGCACGGCGTCGGCGCGAGCGACATGAAGGGCGGTGTCGCCGTGATGGTCGAGCTTGCGCGCGCCGGGGTGCCGGGCCGCTACGTCTTCTTCACCCGGGAAGAGGTTCCCGTGAGCGAGTCGCCCCTCCCCGCGCTCTTCGCAACCGGCCTGCTCGACGAGGTGGAGCTCGCGGTCGTGCTCGAGCCGACGGACTGCATCCTGCACGCCGGCTGCCTCGGAAACATCCAGGCGCGCGTCACCTTCGAGGGCGAGAGCGCGCACTCGGCGCGCCCGTGGACGGGTGTGAACGCGATCCACGAGCTCGTGCGCGGACTCGGCGAGCTCGTGCGGCTCGAGCCGCACGACGTCGAGCTTGACGGACTGACCTACCGCGAGGTGGTCAGCGCCGTCCGGGTCGAGGGCGGGATCGCGTCGAACGTCGTGCCCGCCTCCGCGAGCGTCGAGCTGAACTACCGCTTCATGCGAGACGATCCCGAGCGCCGGCTGCGCGACCTCGTGCCGCAGGGGCGCGTCGAGATCGTCAGCCGCTCGCCGTCGGCGTCGCCCGCGCTCGGCAATCCGCAGATCCGTCGC
>JAICJI010000009.1 GCA_025928515.1 Thermoleophilia bacterium | reverse complement strand
TCCGGAACACTGGCCCAAGCGAGAGTTCTGTCGTCCGAGAGCGCCAGTCCCCTAGGCGAGTTGCTCGGCGGTACTCTCATTCGATGGACGAGGCACCGCGCGAGTTCGGATTCAACACGCGCTCCGTGCACGCCGGCCAGCGGCCGGACCCGTACACCGGCGCGAGCGCTACGCCCATCTACCAGACCGCGGGATTCGTGTTCGAGGACACCGAGTCGGCGTCCGCGTACTTCAACCTCCAGGAGTACGGCAACGTCTACAGCCGGATCATGAATCCGACCGTGGCCGCGTTCGAGGAGCGGCTCGCGAGCCTCGAGGGCGGCGCCGGGAGCGTCGCGTTCGCGAGCGGGCTCGCCGCGCAGGCCGGGCTTTTCTTCGCGCTGCTCGAGCCGGGCGACCGGATCGCCGTCGCGAAGGCGCTCTACGGCGGCTCGACCGCGCAGCTCAACCACCTCGCGCGGAAGCTCCAGATCACCCTCGACTGGGTCGACATGGACGACCCCGACGGTTGGCGCCGCGCCGTCACGGCCGAGACGAAGGCGCTCTTCGCCGAGACGATTGCGAACCCGGGCGGCAACGTGCTCGACATCGAGCTCGCCGCAGGCGTCGCGCACGAGGTCGGTGCGCCGCTCGTCGTCGACAACACGTTCGCCACGCCGTACCTCTGCCGGCCGTTCGAGTGGGGCGCCGACCTCGTCGTCCACTCCGCCACCAAGTTCCTCGCGGGGAACGGGACGACGATCGCGGGTGCCGTCGTCGACGCGGGCACGTTCGACTGGTCGAACGGCCGCTTCCCGTCGATCGCGGAGCCGTCGAGCGCGTACCACGGCCTCAAGTTCCACGAGACGTTCGGCGTCTACGGGTTGCTGATGAAGCTGCGCTCCGAGACGTTGCGCGACTTCGGCGCCGTGCTCGCGCCGTTCAACGCGTTCCTGCTTCTGCTCGGGATGGAGTCGCTCGCGGTGCGCATGGACCGCCACGTCGCGAGCGCTCTCGCCGTCGGGGAGTGGTTGCGCGATCAGCCCGGCGTCGGCGCGGTGCGGCATCCCGCGCTCCCGGACAGCCCGTACCGCCCGCTCGTCGACCGCTATCTGCCCGCCGGCGCGGGCTCCGTCTTCTCGTTCGATCTCGAGAGCGGTCGCGAGGGCGGGCGCCGCTTCATCGAGGCGTTGTCGCTCTGGAGCCACCTCGCCAATGTCGGCGACACGAAGAGCCTCGTGATCCATCCGGCGTCGACGACGCATCGCCAGCTCTCGGACGACGAGCTCGCCGCGTCGGGTGTCGCGCCGGGGACAGTGCGGCTCTCGGTCGGGCTCGAGGACGTCGACGATCTCCTCTGGGACCTCGAGCAAGGCCTGCGCGCGGCGCGCGGCTCGACCGTCGCCGCGTGAGCGAGTTCCAGGACCGGCGGGCGATCCAGGAGATCGTCCACACCGCGCGCACAGTGGCGATCGTCGGGCTCTCGGCGAGCGAGCTCCGCGCGAGCCACTTCGTCGGCTACTACCTGCAGCGGCACGGCTACCGCGTCATCCCCGTGAACCCGAACGAGGAGCTCGTGCTCGGTGAGCGGGTCTACCCGAGCCTGCGCGACGTGCCCGAGCACATCGACGTCGTCGACGTCTTCCGGGATGCCGCGGCCGTTCCCGAGATCGCACGCGAGGCAGTCGAGGTGGGCGCGGGCGCGCTGTGGCTCCAGTTCGGCGTGATCAGCCCGGAAGGCGCGCGGATCGCGCAGGAAGGCGGCCTCAAGGTCGTGATGGACCGCTGCCTCAAGATCGAGCACGCGCGATTGCTGGGCCGCATGCACTGGATGGGCTTCGACACCGGCGTCATCGCCGGGTCGCGGCACTAGCCCAGGCCGACGGCCTGCGCGAGCAAGAAGACGTTGAGCGCGCTGATCAGCGCGGCGATCGCGACCGCCACGACCGTGGTGGGCAACCGGTTGACGTGCACGCCCATCACGTCCCGCCGGCTCGTCAGCAGCAAGAGCGGGACGAGGGCGAACGGGATCCCGAACGAGAGCACGACCTGGCTGAGGACGAGCGCGCTCGTCGGGCTGACACCGATGCTGAGCACGACGAGGGCCGGGATCATCGTGAGTCCCCGCCGCACGAGGAGCGACAGCCGGAGGTTGACGAACCCGGCCATCACGACCTGGCCCGCGTACGTGCCCACGCTGGACGAAGAGGCGCCGGACGCGAGGAGCGCGACCGCGAACGCCAGCGCTGCGGTGCCGCCGACGAGGTGCGAGAAGCCGGTGTGCGCGGCGCGGATCGTGTCGAGGTGCGAGTAGCCGGGAGTGCCGTGAAAGAGCCTGGCCGCGACGGCGAGCATGGCCATGTTCACGAGCCCGGCGAGGCCGAGCGCGAGGAACACGTCGATCCGCCCGAACCGCAGCACGCGCTTCAGTTCCGCCTCGTTCCGCACGGGCGTCCGTCCCTTGGTCAGCGCCGAGTGAAGGTAGATCGCGTGCGGCATCACGGTCGCCCCGACGATGCCGACGGCGAGGTAGACCGAGCTCGACCCGTCGAGGTGGGGGAGCAGGCCGTGCGCGGCCCCGCTCGCCGACGGCTCGATCTTCACGGTCTCATAGAGGAACCCGAGCATGATCAGCCCGAGCAGGCCGGCAATTGCGAGCTCGAAGCGCCGGAAGCCGTGCCGTTGCAGCTCGAGCAGCGCGAACGCGATCGCGCCGGTCATGAACCCGGCGGGCAGGAGCGGCACGCCGAAGAGGAGATTCAGCCCGAGCGCTGCGCCGATGAACTCTGCGACGTCGGTCGCCATCGCCATCGCCTCGGCTTGGATCCACAGTCCCCACGCGACGGGCCGCGGGTAGTGGTCGCGGCAGAGCTCCGGCAGGTTCCGGCCGGTGACGATGCCGAGCTTGGCCGAGAGGTACTGGATCAGCATGGCCATCAGGTTCGCCGCGAGGACGACCCAGAGCAGGAGGTAGCCGAAGCGCGCTCCGCCCTGGATGTTGGTGGCGAAGTTGCCCGGATCGACGTACGCGACCGCGGCCACGAACGCGGGGCCGAGCATCGCGACCATGGCGCGGACGCGGCCGCGGGCGACGATCGTGTGGAGGGGCGTCGCGCCGTGCCGGAAGGCCTCGTAGGCCTCGTCGCTCAGCGCTTGCCCTTCCGGACGCGCATCGCGCGCGCCAGCGTCGACCCGAGGACGTGTGTGTCGTCGCCGACGCGGACGAACAGCGGGCCGTCGAACGGCTGCCGCTCCAGGAGCTCGAGCCGCGCGCCCGGGACGATGCCGCGCTCGCCGAGGAAGCGGAGCATCCCTGGGTCGGCGTCCGACACGCGGGCGAACGTCGCCCGCTCGCCCGGCTCGAGCTCGGCGAGCGTCTGATCGCGCGGCTCGGCGAGCTCGAGGTCGCGCGTCGGGATCGGGTCGCCGTGCGGGTCGACGGTCGGGTTGCCGAGCTTCGCGGCGATGAGCTCCTCGAGCTCCTCCGACAGCGCGTGCTCGAGCACCTCGGCCTCGGCGTGCACCTCGTCCCACGTCATGCCGAGGCTCTCGACGAGGAAGAGCTCGACGAGCCGATGGTGGCGGATCACCTCGAGGGCGACGCGCCGGCCGCGCTCGCTGAGGCGGACGCCGCGGTAGCGCTCGTGCTCGACGAGGCCGAGCGTCGACAGCTTGCGCAGCATGCCCGACACCGACGCGGGCCGGACTTCGAGCAACGCGGCGAGCTCGGTGGTCGAGGCGGCGCCGTGACGGGACTCGAGCGTAAAGATCGCCTTCGCGTAGTCCTGGACCGCGGCCGTGAGGTCGCGGGTCTCGGGCGTCCGAAGTTGAGCCATGCCTAAATTCTAGATTAGGTGCGGTATTCGAGCAAGCGGATCAGCGCGTGCACCGATGCCCTGACGTTTCTTCGTGACGACGCTGAGAGCGAAGCCAAAGGAGGATGTGCGATGAGATCCCTTGTCGTTTATGAGTCGTCGTTCGGAAACACGCAACGGGTCGCCAGGACGATCGCCGATGTGCTTGCGGCCGAGGGCGAGGTGAAAGTCGTCTCGGTCGACGACGCTCTGCCGCTGCTCGACGGGCTTGATCTGCTCGTCGTCGGTGCTCCTACGCATGTGCACGGCCTCTCGAGCCGGATGTCGCGCAAGGCCGCCCTCGAACAGCAGCGCCGTGACGGTGGCGTCGGGATCGGCGTGCGCGGCTGGCTCGAAGAGCTCCCGCCCGACGAGCTTCCACCTGTCGCCGTCTTCGACACGCGCGCCAACAAGTCGGAGCTGCTCGTCGGCTCGGCCGCGCAGAAGATCGCCAAGCGGCTGCGGCGACGCGGCTACCGGCTAGCAGCCGAGCCCGAGAGCTTCTTCGTCGACGGGACTCCCGGCCCGCTCGCGGACGGCGAGCTCGAGCGCGCAGAAGCGTGGGGCAGGACACTTGCGAACGGGGTGCTGAGCCCAGCGGCATGATTGGCCCATGCACGGCCATGGGCACGGGCACGGGGAGGACGCGCGCCGGATCGGCCTGGCGCTTGCGCTGATCCTCGCCTTCATGGTCGCCGAGATCGTGGTCGGTGTCCTGGCGCACTCGCTGGCGCTTCTCTCCGACGCGGCGCACATGCTGACCGACGCCGGGGCGCTCGCCATGTCGCTCGTCGTGCTCCGGCTCGCGGCCCTGCCGGCGGGCGGGAACCGGACGTTTGGCCTGCGCCGTTCGGAGATCCTCTCCGCGCAGGCGAACGGCGCAGCGCTGCTCGTGCTCGCGGGGCTGATCGTCTACACCTCGGTGCGCCGCCTCGTCTCGCCGCCACACGCGAGTGGCACAGCGATCCTCGTCGTCGCGCTCGTGGGGATCGGGGTCAACCTTGTCGCGACGTGGCAGCTCTCGGGCGCCAACCGGCGCTCGCTCAACATCGAGGGGAGCTTCCAGCACGTCCTCAACGACCTCTTCACCTTCATCGCGACGGCGATCGCAGGCGGCGTGATCCTTGCGACCGGTTGGGTGCGCGCCGACGCGGTGGCGGCGCTGCTCGTCGCGGCGTTGATGCTCGGCGCGTCCTGGCGCCTCCTGCGCGACTCCGGCCGCGTTCTGCTCGACATCGCCCCTGCGGGGCTCCCGGTGCAGGAGATCGGGACGGCGATGGCGTCTCATCCCGGGGTGGTGCAGGTGCACGACCTCCACGTGTGGGAGGTGACGACCGAGTTCCCGACGCTCTCGGCGCACGTGCTCGTCGAGCCGGGGGCGGACTGCCACGGGATCCGCCGCGAGCTCGAGGTCCTGCTCCGTGACCGCTTCGGGCTCGAGCACACGACGCTCCAGGTGGAGCACGCGTCCGCCAATCTCGTCCAGATTCGCTAACCTTACGTAAACGTAAATTTGGTACGACGTACCTTGACGGTACCTTGACGGTACCTTGACGGAACAGTCACGGACTGTTGGGTGTGGTTGTTCGGACTGTGGAGGGGGCGGCGCGCGTGCGCTTGGGCCGGAGGAAGCTCGACTACAAGTGGGTGGCGCTCTCGAACACGACCCTCGGGACGCTCGTCGCGATGATCAACAGCTCGATTCTGCTGATCGCGCTGCCCGACATCTTCCGCGGCATCGGGATCGACCCGCTCCAGCCCGGCAACACCAGCTACCTCCTGTGGCTGCTGCTCGGATTCCTCGTCGTGCTCGCCGTGTTGCTCGTTAGCCTCGGCCGGCTCGGCGACATGTACGGCCGCGTGCGGATGTTCAACCTCGGCTTCGCCGTCTTCACGTTCTTCTCCATCCTGCTCTCGGTCACCTGGCTGCACGGCGGCGCCGGCGCGCTCTGGCTGATCCTGATGCGCGTCGGGCAGGGAGTCGGCGGCGCCATGATCTTCGCGAACTCGAGCGCGATCCTCACCGACGCCTTCCCGCACGACGAGCGCGGGCTCGCGCTCGGCGTCAACAGCATCTCGATGGTGGCGGGTTCCTTCCTCGGGCTCGTGCTCGGGGGCGTGCTCGCGCCTCTCGAGTGGCGGCTCGTCTTCGTCGTCTCGGTGCCGATCGGGCTCGCCGCGACGATCTGGTCGTACCACTCGCTGCGCGACCTCGGGGTACGCAAGGCCGGGCAGATCGACTGGTGGGGCAACGTCACGCTGGCGGCCGGGCTGGTGCTCCTCATGGTCGGGATCACGTACGGGATCCAGCCGTACGGCGGCCACACGATGGGCTGGACGGCGCCGCTCGTGCTCGGCTGCCTCCTCGGCGGGCTCGCGCTTCTCGCTCTTTTCTGCGTGCTCGAAGTGCGCGTCGAGGAGCCTATGTTCCATCTCGAGCTCTTCCGCATCCGCGCCTTCGCGGCCGGCAACCTCGCCGCGCTGCTCGCGGCGATGGCGCGCGGCGGGCTCCAGTTCATCCTCATCATCTGGCTGCAGGGGATCTGGCTGCCCGAGCACGGCTACGACTTCGCGCGCACCCCGCTCTGGGCCGGGATCTACATGCTGCCCCTGATCCTCGGCCTCCTCGTGGCGGGGCCGGCGTCGGGCTGGCTCTCGGACCGCTTCGGTGCGCGGCCGTTCGCGACCGGCGGCGTGCTGGTGGCGGCTACGAGCTTCGCGCTTCTGATCGTGCTGCCCGTCGACTTCAGCTACGTCTGGTTCGCGCTGATCCTGCTGCTGAACGGGATCGGGATGGGGCTCTTCCAGTCACCGAACACCGCAGGCGTGATGAACAGCCTGCCGCCCGAGCAGCGCGGCGCAGGCGCCGGGATGCTCGCAACCTTCAACGTCTCGTCCAGCGTCCTCTCGATCGGCGTCTTCTTCACGCTCATGATCGTCGGCCTCGCCGGCGGGCTCCCGCACGCGACGCAGTCGGGCCTCGTCGCGCACGGCGTCGCGCCGGCCGACGCGACTCGCATCTCGCACCTGCCGCCCGTGGCCACGCTCTTCGCCGCGTTCCTCGGCTACAACCCGGTGAAGACGCTGCTCGGGCCGAAGGTGCTGCATCACCTCTCGCCGGCGAACGCGCACACGCTGACCGGACGCGGCTTCTTCCCGCACCTCATCTCGAGCCCGTTTCACACCGCGCTCGTCTACGCCTTCATCTTCGCGATCGCTGCGTGTGTCGTCGCCGCGTTTGCCTCGCTCGCGCGCGGGGGGAAGTACGTCCATGTCGAGTTGGCGGACATGGATCCGCTGACCGTGGAGAAGGCGGCATGAGCGCCACCGAGACGGCGCTCCGCATCGGCGAGGTGGCGCGGCGCGTCGGCGTCACGACGCGGACGATCCGCTACTACGAGGAGCTCGGACTCCTCGGCTCCGGCGATCGCGAGAAGGGCGCGCACCGAACGTACGCCGAGGCCGACGTCGCGCACCTGCAGGAGCTGATTCGGCTGCGCGACCTGCTCGGGCTCTCGCTCGAGGAGCTCGTCGAGCTCGCCGAGGCCGAGGAGGCGCGGGCCGCGCTGCGCGGACGCTGGGAGGAGGATCCGACCGACGAGGAGCGCCTTCGCATCGTCGAGGAGGCGATCCCGCACGTCGAGCGCCAGCTCGCGCTCGTCCGCAGCAGGCAGAAGACCCTCACCGAGTTCGCGGGTGAGCTCGAGACGAAGCTCAAGCGCCTCCGCCGCCGCCGGCGCGAGCTGGCCTAGTCGAGCGCGACGGGCTCAGCTGACCTGCTCAGTGCAGCCACGGCTCCAGCTCGCGTTCGAGCTCGCGGCAACCGCGCGGAGCCACGACCGTTCGACGCAGTTTTCCTCCCTCGACCACGCAGACCGTCGGCACCTGCTCGATTCGGAATTTCTCCGCCAGGTCGGGGCGCCGGTCGATCGAGATCCGGACGAGGTCGAACGTGTCGTGATTCCGGCGCCGCTGCAACACCTGGGCGATGAAGCCTTCAACGCGGCGGCAGCGTCCCGAGACCGGGGAGTAGAAGAAGACGAGCCGCGGCCGTTCTTCGGGCCGTGTGACCGGTTGGGCCTGCAACGCGGTCGGCACGCAGATCAAGTACCCGCGGGCGGCCCGTTTGAACCGCGGTTCAGTGCGCTCGCCGGTAGGTTCAGGGGGTGGCGGCGGTGCCCCGGCGACTGACGTTCGGCGCGCACGCGGACGAGTACGAGCGCGCGCGCCCGGCGTGGCCGGAGGAGGCTGCGCGCTGGCTCGTGCCTGAAGGCGCGGAGCTCGTCGTAGAGCTCGGCGCCGGCACCGGCAAGCTGACGCGTGCAGTCGCCGCGCTCGGCGTGCGCGTCGTCGCCGTCGAGCCGGATCCGAGGATGCTCGCCGTCCTCCAGGGGCTCGGCCTCGAGGGGGTCCAGGGATCGGCTGAGGCGATCCCGTTCGACGCGGGCGTCGCGGACGCCGTCGTGTGCGGCTCGAGCTTCCACTGGTTCGAGCTCGAGCCGGCGTTGCGCGAGATCCACCGCGTTCTCGAGCCGGGTGGGCGGCTCGCGTTCGGCTGGAACCATCGCGACGACCGCCATCCCACCATCGCACGGATGGGGGAAGCCGTGTACGAGGCGCAGGCTCGCACGCGGGGTCCGCGGTGGCGGAACCGCGACTGGGCTGCCGAGATCGTGGCGGAGGGTCTGTTCCAGGACGTGGAGCACACACTGCTCGAGCTCGTCCACGAGCTGCCGCGCGAAGCGCTCGACGACCACCTGATGTCCTACTCCGGCGTCGCGGCGTTGTCCGAGGACGAACGTCGGCGCGTGTCCGCCGAGGTCGCGTCGATCCTCGACTCGGATCCGGCGGTGAGCGGCGGCGGCACGTTACGGCTGCCGTTCCTCGTCTCCGCGTATCGCGCGACGCGGGCCGGCTAGAGCGGCACGAGACGGGTGCCGGTCGCCTTGAAGGTCGCGTAGGCAACGCCGCCGTCCGCAAGTGCGAGCCGCTCGGCCGACGCCGCGGTGACCTCGGCCGTCACCGGACCGACGCGGACGCGCACGCGGTTCGCGACCTCGACGAGTGAGCCGACCTGGCCGCGGACGACGTTCAGCGCCGAGTCGACGTCTGGCGCATGCGTTCGGGCGACCGACACCTCCCAGGGATAGACGACGACTCCGACTTCGCCCTCGGCCTCGTCCGCGGAATAGACGTCCTCGCCGCTCTCGAGCCGGATCGAGGTGAGAGCGCCGTCTCCACGACGTGCACGCCCGCGCAAGAGGTTCGCCCCTGTGAAGGAGGCGACAAAGGCGTCTCGCGGCCTCGCGACGAGCTCGGCCGGCGGCCCGAGCTGTCGTAGCCGCCCCTCGACGAGGACCCCGACCTCGTCGGCCAGCGCCGCCGCGTCTTCGTAGTCGTGCGTCACGAGCAGCGTCGGCAGCTCGAGCTCCCGCAGCAGCTCCGCGAGCTCGTGCCGCACCTCTGTCTTCGTGTGCGCATCGAGCGCCGCGAGGGGCTCGTCGAGGAGGAGCACAGCAGGCTTCCGGGCGAGCGCCCGCGCAAGCGCAACCCGCTGCCGTTCGCCGCCCGAGAGCTCCTGTGGGCTCGCCGACGCGAGCTGTCCGATCCGGAATCGCTCGAGCAACGCGTCTACGGGGCTCCCGCCTGCGCCGAAGGCGACGTTGGCGCGCACGCTGAGGTGCGGGAAGAGCGCGTAGTCCTGAAAGACGAGTCCCACCCGCCTCTGCTCGGGTGGCAGCGAGATGCGGCGCTCTGCGTCGAACCACGACTCGCCGTCGAGCGAGACACGGCCGCCGCGCGGCTCGGCGAGCCCGGCGATGACGCGCAGGACGGACGTCTTGCCGGCGCCCGAAGGGCCCACGAGCGCGACGGTGCCCGAGACGTCGAGCGAGAGCCCTAGCGCGAAGGCGCGAAGAGGAAGCGTGAAGTCGGCCTGGAGGGTTGCCATTGGAGGGTGAGTCGGAGGGCCACGAGCAGGGCGCCGCTGACGACGACGAGGAGCGCGCTCATCGCGAGCGCGGTCGTGAAGTCCTGGTCGAACTCCTGGTAGATCGCGAGCGGGAGCGTCTGGGTGACGCCTTGTAGAGAGCCCGCGAACATGATCGTCGCGCCGAACTCGCCGAGGCCACGCGCGAACGAAAGGGCCTCTCCCGCGGCGAGCCCACGGCGGGCGAGTGGGAGGACGACGCGGAAGAACGTCCGCACCGGGCCGGCGCCGAGCGTGCGCGACGCAGCCACGAGGTTCGGGTCGACCGCCTCGAACGCGGCGATCGCCTGGCGGACGTAGAGCGGGCTCGAGACGAACGCCACTGCGATGACGACTGCCGCCTGCGTCAGCCCGAGTCGGATCCCGAGCGTGTCGAGTGTTCCGCCGAGAAGCCCGAAGCGGCCGAAGGCGGCAATGAGGCCGATGCCGGCGACGGCCGGCGGCAGGACGAGCGGCAGCTCGACGAGCACGACCGCGATCGATCGTCCCCGAAAGCGGCGCGTGGCGAGGAGGTACGCGGCCGGTGTGCCGAGGAGCAGCACGAGCGCCTGGGCGATCCCGCTCGTCTTCAGGCTGACGACGAGCGCATCCGTCACGACCGGTCGCGAGAGCTGCGCGACGAGCTTTCCCGGCGTGACGCGGGCGAAGATCGCCGCGATCGGGAAGAGCAGGAAGGCGAGCGCGGTCGCCGCGGCCGCGAACACTCCGGCGCCGGCGAGCCCGCGGCGGATCAGTGCGGGAACCGCAGGAAGCCCGCTGCGCGCAGCTTCTTCTGCGCCGGCTTGCTCCGGAGTCGTTTGACCCATGCCTTCGCCGCACGGAGATGCTCGCTCGACTTGACCGCGGCGGCTGCGTAGAGGACCTGCGGCTGCGCCGAGCTCGGGATCCCGACCAGCGAGACCTTGCCCTTGACCGTCTTCGCGTCGGTCGCGTAGACGAACCCGGCGTCCGCCTCGCCGAGCACGACCTTCGCGAGCACCTCGCGGACGTCCGTCTCCTGGCTCACGGCCTTGTCGACGAGGTCGGAGAGCCCGAGCCGCTTGAGCACCTTTCGTGTGTAGTCGCCGACCGGAACGCCCGCCGCGGCCATCACGAGCCGCAGGCCGGACCGTTCGAGAGCGCCCACGCTCCTGATGTTTTGTGGGTTCCCGTGCGCGACCACGACGACGAGGCGGTTCGCGGTGAAGACGACGGGACGGGTGACGAGCCCCTGCCGGTGCAGTTGCCACGGGAGGCTGGTGTTCGCCGAGGCGAACACGTCGGCGGGCAGCCCCTGCTGGATCTGCGCCGCGAGCATGTTCGAGCCTCCGAAGGAGTACCGCGCGTGGGAGTCGATCTGCGGGAACACGTCCGTCAGCGAGGCGGCGGCGAAGACGGTCAGGCGAGGGTGCGTCTGCTGCGCGCCGCCCGCGAAGGCAACGGCGGCGAGGACGGAGGACGCGACGACGAGCGCACCGGCGACCGACGCTGCAAGCGTGCGCGGCCTCATGCCTCCACCATCACGGACGTCGACTTGACGACGGCGGTCGCCGCCATGCCCGGCTTCAGCCCGAGCTCCTCGACCGCGTCGCGCGTGACGACGGCGACGACGCGGGCCGGGTCGGTCACCGTGAGCTCGACCTGGGCGAGCAGGCCTTCGACGCGCACCTCGGTGACGGTGCCGCGCAGGCGGTTTCGCGCGCTCGAGTGGTGCGCTTCCGCTCCGCCGCGCAGGCGCTCGATCTCCTCGAAGGCGACGAGCCGGCGGTTCGCGCCGTCCCGCTTCGTCCGGATTCGCCCCTCGCGGTCCCAGCGGCGCAGCGTGTCGACGCTGATGCCGAGCTCTCTCGCCGCCTCGGTCGCCGTATAGGCCTGCTTCGGCACGCGCCGAGCATACACATAGGTAATGCCTATGCGGACCTGGATGGATTGCGGAGCCCGGCGGCGCCGATCAACCCACCGCAGACGAGCAGGCCGGCGACGACGGACATCGTCAGGTGGAAGCCATGTTCCGTGAGATGGTCTCCGCCGCCCGAAGCGGCGATGCCGAGCACGGCGACGGCGAGGAGCCCCGCGATCCGGGCCACGGCGTTGTTCACGCCCGAGGCGACCCCCGCGTCGCGGTCGGTGGCGTCCGAGAGCACCGTCGTCGTCAGCGGCGCGACGGTCAGCGACAGGCCGACGGCGAAGCCGAGGAGCGCGGGGAGGAGGTCGACCCAGTAGTTCGGGTGCAGCGGCAGGCGCGCGAAGGCGAGGATCGCCGCACCCGCGACGATCGGCCCGACCGCCATGAACACTCGGGGCCCGAACTGCATCGACAGCTTCCCGGTCCGCGGCGAGAGCACGAACATCACGACCGTGATCGGGAGCAGGGCCAGGCCGGCGTGCAGCGGCGAGTAGCCGGCGAACTCGAGCAGGAAGAGCGCGGTGAACGTCGTCATGCCCGTGAGCGCGCCGTAGACGGCGAAGGTCTCGACGTTCGTGACCGAGAAGTTCCGCAGCCGGAAGAGCCGCAGCGGCAGCATCGGCATCGGAGTGTGCAGCTCGTAGGCGACGAACGCCGCGAGCACGGCGACGCCTCCGGCGATCCCGCCTGCGACGAGCGGGCTCACCCAGCCGTGGCGCGGCTGCTCGATGAAGCCGGCGACGAGCAGGCCGAGCCCCGCGACGCCCAGCACTCCTCCGACGAAGTCGATCCGCAGATCGGTCCGCCGCGACTCGTGCATCCCGCCGAGCCTCAGGACGAGACACAGCGTGGCGAGCGCGATCGGGACGTTGATGACGAAGATCGCCCGCCAGCTCGCGGCGTCGACGAGCCAGCCGCCGACCAGCGGGCCGATCACGAACGAGATCCCGCTCCACGCCGTCCACTGCCCGATCGCTGCGCCGCGGTCGGAGCCGGAGAAAGTCGCGGTGAGCACGGCGAGCGAGGCGGGCACGAGCAGCGCGCCGGCGATTCCCTGCACTCCGCGCAAGACGATGAGCGTCGTCGAGGTCGGCGCGATCGCACACAGCACCGAGGCGGCGCCGAAGCTCGCGACGCCGACGCCGAACACCCGCAGTTCGCCGAAGATGTCGCCGAGCGATCCGCCGACGAGGATCAGCGAGCCGAGCGTGAGCAAATAGGCGTCGATGATCCACTGCTGAGCTGCGAGTCCTCCGCCGAGGTCGTGCTCGATCGCCTTGAGCGCGACGTTGACGACCGAGCCGTCGATGAAAGCCATCGACGACCCGAGGATGCTCGCAACGAGTGTCCAGCGGCCGACGCGAGACGGGTCCATCCGCTGATCCTAAGAGGGGATGGCGCACCTACCGCTCCGGCTGTCACCATTCGTCCGACGTGGACGATCTTCCGGCCGCTCAGGACGGCTCTCGCCGAATCGGCAGAGGAGTCTTCCTCGCCACCGTCGCCGGCGGCCTCTCGTCGCTCTACTGGGGCAAGGCGGCGTGGGGGCACGTCTCGCACGCGCTGCACGGCGTCGACGAGGTGCTCGGTCCCGGGTCGGGGTGGCGGATCTACACCGTGGCGGCAACGATGCCGACCTTCGACCGGGCGAACTGGAGGCTGCGGGTCGGCGGCCTCGTCGAGCATCCGCTCGAGCTCTCCTACGACGAGCTGCGCGCGCTGCCGCAGGCGTCACAGGTCACGGACTTCCACTGCGTCACCGGCTGGACCGTCGACAACGTGCGCTGGCGGGGCGTGCGCTTCAAGGATCTCCTCGCGCAGGCGCAACCGCACCCGGAGGCGCACGCGCTCGAGTTCGTCTCGGCCGAGCAGCCGTACGTCGACTACCTGACACTCCGCCAGGCGAGCCTCCCGGACGTGCTGCTCGCCTGGGAGATGGAGGGGAAGCCGCTCCTGCGCGAGCACGGCGCGCCGGTGCGCGTCGTGATCCCGGACATGTACGGCTACAAGAACGTGAAGTGGGTGGCCGAGATCAACCTCGTCGCCCAGGCCGGGAGCGGCTACTGGGAGAACCTCGGCTACGACCGCAACGCCTGGGTCGGGCGCTCGAACGGCTACTAGCGCCGGGCCCAGGTCGCGACGGAAAGCGGGTTACTGCGAGCAGTTGTTGTTCGAAGCCGACGACGGCTGGGAGCCGAGCGTCAACGAGAGCTGCTGCGTCGAGCCGCCGCGGCGGAGGCTCAGATGCACCTTCGCGCCGGGCGTGGCAGTCGTCACGGCCGTCGTGAGGGTGTCGGCGCTCGTGATTGCGCTGCCGTCGAACTTCGTGATCACGTCGCCCACCTTCAGTCCGGCCGAATCCGCGGGGCCGCCGTGGACGACACAACTCACCCGCGCGCCGCCGGCGGCGGACCGGATCAACACGCCGAGGTAGGCGTGCCGCACCTGGTGTCCGGCGATGAGAGTCTGCGCGACGACCTTGGCACGGTCGATCGGGACGGCGAAACCGACGCCGGCGTTGTCGTTCGAGCCGCTCTCGATCTGATCGTTGATGCCGATCACGGTGTTCGTCGCGGTATCGATCAGCGGTCCGCCCGAGTTGCCGTGGTTGATCGCGGCGTCGGTCTGGACCGCGCCGGTGATCGAGAACTGGTTCGGCGCGGTGATCGTCCGATTCGTCGCGCTGACGATGCCGGCGGTCATGGTCTCGGCGAGGCCGAACGGGCTCCCGATCGCCACGACGCTCTGGCCCGGCTGGGACGACGCGGAGCTGCCTAGCGCCAGCGGGTGCAGCTTCGACGCAGGCACGTCGACGTGGATCACCGCTGTGTCGGTCGACTTGTCACTGCCGACGAGCGTCGCCGACGAGGTCGAGCCGTCGTCGAACTGGACCTTGATCGAGGTGGCTCCGTCGACGACGTGCTCGGCGGTCATGATGTCGCCCTTCGAGTCGATCTCGAAGCCGGTCCCCTCCGCCTCCTGCTTCTGCGTCCCGCCGCCGGGCGCACCGAACGGGAAGTTGGACGAGTTGGCGCTCGACGAAGACACGACGGTGATGTCGACCACTCCCGGTGCGTCCTGCTTGTAGAGCTCGGTGAGCGAGTCGACGGTCTTCGTCGAGGACGCAGGCTGTGCTGGCACGACGACGGTGGACGCGCTCGGCGTCCCGGAGCCATGGCTCGAGAGCGCATACGCCCCGGCGCCTGCTCCGGCGCCGATGGCGACTGCGACCGCGAGCGGAAGGACGCATCGCAGGCGGGGGCTGGCTGGGCGGAAATTCATGTGCTCGGTTCTCCTTGCCTCGTGGCTTCGGTGCAGAGTGCCCGTTTTCCCTAGGACGAGAGTGAGAGAGCGGTGAGCGTTCGCTAAGAACGTCCCTCGCCGCCCGCCGCGGTCTCGAATCTCTGCGATGCTGGAGGCGTGATCGCGGGAGCCGCCGTCGCCCTCTCTCTCGCGGGACAGGCCCCGCCGCCTCCGCGCAAGTTCCTCGCCGTCGACGCGCACCGGCATCGCGTGACCATCACGCTGATCGCGTCCTACGACGACGCGAACGGTGGCTTCAACTTCGACGGCTACTCGCGCTTTCTGCTGTGGACGGTGCCGAAGGGCTGGACGGTGCGGGTCGTGTGTCGGAACCGCGGGCCGCTACGTCACTCGTGCGCGGCCGTCGACAACGCGGGCTCGACGAAGCCGGCCTTTCGCGGCGCCTCGACACCGCAACCGCGGGTGGGCCTCGAGGCCGGGCACACGGCGCGCTTCACGTTCCGTGCGAGCAAGAAGGGTGTCTACCGCTTCGCGTGCCTCGTGCGAGGGCACGAGGAGGCGCGCATGTGGGACGTGCTGAAGATCACGCGGGGCGGCAAGCCGTCGGTCGTCGACCTTCAGGCGAAGTAGCTAGGCGTCTTCCCCGCCGCCGCGGCGGCGCAAGACGACCATCCACCAGACGAGCACGCCGATCAGCAGGGCGAGCGGCATCGCCCACGAGAGGAGCGAGCCGGCGAGGAAGGAGGCGGTTACGTCCATGAGAGCTCCTCGGGTCGGGGCTCGGCGGGCCGCACGTCTGCGGCGCCGGGCTCGAGCCAGCGGTAGAAGGCGACGAATGCTGCGACGAAATACGTGAGGGATCCGGGCACCCACATGACGCCGGCCGCCAGAGCCTGGTCGGTCAGGGAGGGGTACGCGGCGTAGACGGGTGCGGAGGCGAACGCGAGCACGATGGCGAGGATCCAGCCCGGCACCATCGCCGCGGCGAACCACATCGCGCGACGAAGGTTGTCGGTGCGCGCACGCACCGGCGGCGCGTCGAGGAGCGCGCCCCAGAAGACGAGCGCCGGCGCGACGAAGCACACGTGCTCCGCGACGTGGATCCACTCGTTGCGCGCGGCGGCGTCGTACAGCTGCGGCACGTGCCAGATGCCGACGGCCGCCGACTGAACCGCGAGCGCGACCGCCGGGCGCTTGAGGAAACCGGCGCTACGACGAAACGAGGGCGAGCGCGAGAGCGCGCCGCCGACCGCACGGCGCGCGGCAAGGGGAAAAGGGAGCCACAGGCGCGGCCACGGGCGGCCGAGCACGACGAGCGGCGGGACGACGGTCATGAGGACGACGTGCTGCGACATGTGCACGGAGAGCCAGTCGTCCGCCCACGTGTCGAACGGCGTCTCGAGCACGACGAACGTGAGCACGACGCCGCTGTAGAAGCTGACCTCGCGCCAGGTGCGCGTCCTCCCCCGCCGGCCGAGGGCGTACAGCACCGCCGCCGTCCCGCACACGACGAGAGGCAGAGGATCCATCTAGACGAGATAGAGAACGATCCAGCTGAGGACGGCGATCCCGGCGAGGAACGTCCAGTAGAAGCTGAGCCCGACGAGCTCGGCGCGGACGAGCGAGAGCGGGTCGCGGATGTCGTGCGCCTCGCGGTGCGGGTCGCCCGACGCGTGGCCGGGCGGCGGCGCCTGGGTTTCCATCGTGCGATAGCGCAGCGAGGTGGCGAAGGTCATCTCGAGCCAGAGCAGCGTCCCGAGCACGAACAGGAAGAGGAACGCCGTCCAGCCGAAGTAGACGCTCGCGAAGCCGCCGTCGGCAGGCCCGAAGCTCTGGTGTGTCCAGGCGATCACCTGCAACACGAGCCCGACGACACCGACGAGGAGCGCGGCTCCGCCCTTCTGGCGCCACTGGGCTCGCCGTAGAGCGCGGTGATCGGTGAGCCCCAGCCGCACGAGCACCGCACTGAGGACGTAACACGCGACGACGGCGGTGCCCCAGCCGATCGAGGCGTCCACTCCGTGCGGCTTCCACAACCCGCCGTTGTTCAGCGAGCGGAGGTAGAAGTAGGCGAAGACGAAGGCGATGAAGAAGAAGGCGGTCGCTCCCGCGAGGAGGTAGCTCGCGGAGATGAGGTTCCGGCCGAGCACCTCGGGCGGCTCCTCCTCGACGATCTCGTAGCCCGTGCCTTCGTATGCGAGTGGCTCGGCCATAAGTCGCTACTCGCTCCCCGCCGGCGCGCCGGCCGGAGCGACCCACGTCGGAACCGGGCCTTCGCCGTAGCCGTACGGATCGCTCGAGAACACGGGGATGCGGTCGAAGTTGTGCACCGGCACCGGCGAGGGCAGCTGGAACTCGATCGAGCGAGACGACCACGGGTTCGCCTCGGCCGGCTTCTTCACGAACGCGAGCGACCAGACGAGGTTGAAGAGGAAGACGAGCATCGAGATCCCGAGCAGGAAGGCCGAGACCGAGACCCAGTCGTTGAGGAACTGCAGATGTGACGAGTACGTCACGACGCGGCGTGGCTGGCCCTCGAAGCCGGCGATGAAGAGCGGGAAGAACGTCGAGTTGAAGAAGATGAACATCGTCCAGAAGTGGACCTTCCCAAGGCGCTCGTTCAGCTCCCAGCCGGTCATCTTCGGCACCCAGTAGTAGATCGCCGCGAAGAACGTGAAGACGAGGCCGCCCATGATCGTGTAGTGGAAGTGGGCCATCGAGAAGAAGCTGCCGTGGGTCGTCACGTCACTCGGCACGTCGGAGAGGAAGACGCCCGAGAGCCCGCCGATCAAGAAGTTGAAGAACCAGGCGAGGCAGAACAGCATCGGCACGGTGAAGCGGATGTTGCCGCGCCAGAGCGTCATCATCCCGCAGAGGAACGTGAAGCCGGTCGGGATCGAGATGAGCTCGGTCGAGAGCATGTAGAACGGGCGCAGGTCGCCGTTGATGCCGCTGACGAACAGATGGTGCTGCCACACGAACCACGAGAGGAGCGATACGCCGAGCAGCCCGCCGACCGCGAGCCGGTAACCCCAGAGCGGCTTCCGCGAGAACACGGGCAACAACTCGAGGACGATCGCGAAGCCCGGCAGGGCGAGGATGTACACCTCCGGGTGGCCGAAGACCCAGAAGAGGTTCTGGTAGAGGTAGCTACTCCCGCCGCCGGCCGCCACGAAGAACGTCGTCTGCGCCGTCCGGTCGAGCATCTCCATCCCCAGCGTCGCGATGAGCACCGGCGCGGCGAGCACCATCAGGACGGCGGTGGAGAGGACGCCCCAGACGAATATGGGCAGCCGCGTCCACGTCAAGCCGGGCGCACGCATCGTCAGGACCGTCGCGATCATGTTCAGGCCGAGCAGCGTCATCGAGATCCCGACGAGGGCGAAGAACAGGAGGTAGTTGTCCATCCCCGGATTGCCCTCGTTCGAGAGCGGCGCGTAGCCGGTCCAGCCGGTCGGGAAGCCGCCGAAGAAGATCGTCGACGTCAGGATCGTGCCGGCCGCCATCAGCAGCCAGAACGTGAGCGCCTCGATACGGGGGAACGCCATCCGCCGGGCGCCGATCATGATCGGGACGAGGTAGTTGGCGAACGGGCCGAGGATCCCGCTCGTCATCATCCCCATCATCATCGTCCCGTGCATGCCGACGATCGTCAGGTACGTGCCGGCCGGGAACACCTGATGGTTCGGCCGCAGCAGCTCGGTGCGGATCAGCATCGCGTTCAGGCCGCCGATGAAGAAGAACAGCCCGATGCCCCAGAGGTACTGGATGCCGACCACCTTGTGGTCGGTGCAGAGGCTGAAGTAGCGCGTCCAGCCGTGCGTCTCCTTCTCGCGCAGCGATGGGGGGTAGCCGCGCATGCGCGCGATCGGATAGTTGAGGAAACCGAGGCCGACGAGGAAGCCGACGACACCGCCGATGTAAGCCATGACGACCGACAGCTCGTTGTAGTCGGTGTCCGCGAAGTAGGCGATGCTGAGCCCCTTGACGGCGTGGGCTCCGAACCAGCCGACGTACCAGCCGCCGACGCCGAGCACGAGGGCGGTGAGGAGGTTGAAGCCGAGCAGGCGGCGCCACAGCGGGCGCGGCGGCGGGGCGGCGACGGCGGTCATCCGGCTCTCTCCGACGGTAGGGGTAGATACGTCTTCGAATACGGTGCGCCGCCGTCGGCGGGCGACTTGTTCATGAACGGCGCGATCGCGGCGTAGAGCTTCTTCTGCTGCGACGCCCACGACTGGAACTGGGCGGAGCTCACGACGCGGCCGTTGTTGTACATGTAGCCGTGCCACAGCCCGCAGAGCTCGGCGCAGCGGACGTGGAACGTCTCGGGGCCCTTCGTCTCGACGAACGCGACGTTGTCGGAGCCCGGGTTGGCGTCGGCCTTGACGCCGAGCTCGTACGCCCAGAAGGAATGGATCACGTCGAGCGAGGTGACGTGCAGCTCGACGTCGGTGTTCTCGGGCAGGACGAGCTGGTTCGACTCGAGGCCGCCGAGCGACGGATAGCGATACGTGAACTGCCACTGCTGGCCGATCACCTGCACCTGGAGCTTCGAGCCGCCCGGGACCGCGATCGGATTCGGGCCTTGTCCGCCTCCGGCACCGTTCTGGAGCAGCTCGAAGGTGCCGAAGCCGGCGAGGAAGAGCACGATCACGCCCGTCCCGACGATCCAAAGAATCTGGATGCGGGAGTCGTTCCGCAGCGGCGGCCCGTCGACGACGGCGCCGGGTGCGGCGTGGAACGAGCGCAGGCCGTAGACGAAGAAGACGGCAAGCAGGCAGACGACGGGCGTGATCACCGAGAGCAGCACGGTGTTGTCCAAGACCTGCTCCGTGCCCTGGGCGCTGCCGTTACCGGGGGGGAAGAGGCGCCCGACGAGGATGGCGACGAGCGGTGTCGCGACGACGCTCAGGGCGATCCACGCGACGACGACCCGGAAGCCGTGGTTCGTCGAGTCGGCCGGTGGTCTCGACGCTGCGCTCGGCTCGGCTGCCATCAGGCCTTCACGTTGAGGAAGCCGTCCATGTAGCCGATCGTCTGCATCGGCCCGCCGAAGCCGTCGATCCAGCCTGCCGCGCACGGCACGAAGCACTGCCACCGGTAGTGGCCGGGCGTCGTCGTGTGGAACGTGAACTGGATCGTCCGGTGCGCGTTCGACATCGGGCACGGCGCGTAGCCGCACTGATCCTTCGCCTCGTCGGCGACGCCGGGAATCGCGAGGATGAGCCCGAGTGCCGGCACGGCGAACGTGTGCGACGCCTCGTTCGGGTCGACCGCCTGCGTCGGCTTGCCGTCGACGAGGATCTGGTTGCCGACCATGCCCTGCGGCCGGGCGAGATACGGGTTCCGCAGGCCGCTCGCGCCGTCGAAGTTGTAGATCGTCACGTGCACGGTCGCGTGAGCCGGCAGGTCCCACACCGTCTTGCGCTGCCACTGCCCGTTGTTCTTGATCAGGTACGAGACCCAGTCCGGGTTCGGGCTGAGCTTCGGGCCGACCGCGGCCACGGTCTGGATCTGGAGGTTCACGACCGGATGCCCGCTGCTCGCGTTCGCCACCGGAGGCGTGTATGTGGGCGAGCCCGCCAACGAGGTGAGGTTCGAGACGTAGAACCCGATCACGACGCCTGCGGCCGTGAGGGCCGCGGCGACGAGCAGGAGCTTCACTCCGGGCCGCATCGGAGCGGTTCCTACCAAGTCCGTTGTCGCCGCGGATGACTCATGACCAACGTGTCATCTCCGCGTCATGTACATGTCATCGGGGAGCGGTTACATTCACGGCCGGAGGTCGGTATGCGGATCTTGGTGATCGAGGACGAAGCGCGAATCCAGGCGTTCCTCACCCGCGGGCTCGAGGCCGAGGGCTACAGCGTCGTTGCTGCGGGTGACGGCCGCCAAGGGCTCGACCTGGCGACGGCGACGCGCTGGGACCTCGTCGTGCTCGACCTGCTGCTGCCGGGGCTCAACGGGCTGCAGATCCTGCGTGAGCTGCGCCGCACGAAGCCTGAATTGCCGGTCGTGATCCTCTCCGCGCGTAGTGACGTCCAGACGAAGCTCCGCGGCTTCGAGCTCGGCGCCACCGACTACCTCGCGAAGCCGTTCTCGCTCGACGAGCTGCTCGCCCGGATCCGGGTCCGGCTGCGCGGCGCGGCGGCCTTCGGCGACGAGCACGTTCTGCGCGGCGGCAACGTCGTCCTCGACGTCGCTCGACGCCAGGCAGCGGTGGGCGAGCGGACCGCGGACCTTTCCGATCGCGAGTTCCGGCTCCTCCATCACCTGCTCGTGCACGCGGGTGAGGTCGTGAGCAGGGAGCGGCTGCTCTCCGAAGTGTGGGGCTACGACTTCGACCCCGGCTCCAACGTCGTCGAGGTCTGTGTGCGCAGGCTGCGGCAGAAGCTCGGGCCGGAGGCGGCGATCGAGACGGTGCGGAGTGCGGGTTACCGCCTGGCTACGGCGTAATCCGCTCGAAGCCGCGTGGGCGGTTTTCGCCACTGCGAACTGGGTGGCGATGGTGGCCTGGCCGAGCTGGGAGACGATCCCGTTCCACTTCGTCTGGATCAGCCTCACGATCGTCTACGGCATCCGCACCTGGTCGATGCGGACGATGTGGGCCGTTCTTTCC
Source organism: Thermoleophilia bacterium (assembly GCA_025928515.1). Classification (GTDB taxonomy): domain Bacteria; phylum Actinomycetota; class Thermoleophilia; order Gaiellales; family Gaiellaceae; genus Palsa-739. The sequence continues at coordinate 37,523 of JAICJI010000009.1, read as the reverse complement.
GTCGTGATCGTGGCGACGGGCGCGAGCATCTTCTCCGACGCGTTCGACGGCACGCAGCTCTGGGGCGAGTTGTTCGAGGTGCCACTCATGTCGGCGATGTTCCTGGCGATGGTCTGGCACGCGCAACGGCGTCAGGCGGCACTCGCGGAGGTGCAGGGCGTCGCCGAGATGCGGGCGTCGCTGCTCGAACGGCAGGAGCGGTTTCTCCACGACGCCTCGCACGAGCTGCGCACGCCCGTCACGATCGCACGCGGCCATCTCGAGCTGCTGCGTCGGGAGCAGCCGGACTCGCCCGAGCTGGACGTGGCGCTCGACGAGCTGAGCCGGATGGAGCGGATCGTCGAGCGGCTGTTGCTCCTGGCGAAATCCGAGCAGCAGGCCGGTGCCTTCGAGGAGGTCGATCTCGAGGCGTTCCTCTCTGACCTGTTCATCCGCTGGTCGGAGGTCGCTCCGCGTGCGTGGCGGCTCGACGTCGACCTCGCGGGAAAGATGCTCGCCGATCCCGAGGCGCTCCGCAACGGGCTCGATGCGCTGCTCGAGAACGCGGTCAAGTACACGGATCCCGGCGACGCCGTCGAGCTCGCGGCGCACGCGGACGGAGCAGGCGGAGTCGTGATCGAGGTCTCGGACTCGGGTAGCGGCGTCCCGCCCGAGGCGCTCCCTCGCATCTTCGACCGCTGGGCGCGTGCCGACGGAGCCCGCACGCGCGAGCGGGGCGGCGCGGGGCTCGGCCTGGCGATCGTCGCCGCGGTCGCCCGGGTCCACGGCGGCCGCTGCTCGGTCAGGCCGTTGCCTCGAGGGACGGCGTTCCGGCTTCATCTGCCGGTGCGCATCGCCGCCGCCCCGGACGCGCCGAGCCCGACGCCGGCGGTGGAGGGGGGAGAAGCCGGCGCCGGGCTTGGAGGGGCGCTGTCCGAGGAGGGGGTCGGGCTGGAAGTGATGGTCGCGGCCCAGGGTGAGAGCGAGCTGAGCGAGGCGTGAGAGTCCTCTAAGTCCCGAGCGCGTCGCGCAGCGAGGCGACGAAGTCGCGTAGGGGGCCGGGACCGTCCTGGGCGACCTCCACGGCGCGCGACCCGACGACGACGCCGTCGGCGAGCTCGCCGGCCGCGCGTGCAAGCTTCGCATTCGAGATCCCGAAGCCGATGTAGACGGGCACGTCAGTGACGGCCCGCACCCGCTCCATGAGCGGCGGCAGGGCTGGCGAGAGCTCCGTTCGGGCGCCGGTCGTCCCCGTCACGGAGACGAGGTAGAGCCAGCCGTCGGTCGCGGCCGCGGCGGCCCGGATCCGCTCCTCGGTCGAGGTCGGGGCGACGAGCTGGATCCTGCGCAGCGCCGGCTGCTCCTCGACGGGGAGGTCGACGAGGATGAAGCTCGACGCGCCGCGCTCCCGCGCATCGGCCGCGAAGCGGTCGTAGCCGTACGCCTCGAGAATCGCCGCATAGGTCATCGGCACGAGCGGCGTGTCGGGCAGCAGCTCGCGCGTCCTCGCGACCACGTCGAGGCAGGCGTGGGTGCGCATCCCGCGGGCGAGGGCGAGCTCCGACGCGCGCCGGATCACCGGCCCCTCGGCGAGCGGATCCGAGAACGGGAAGCCGAGCTCTATGACATCTGCGCCGCCCTCGACGGCGGCGCGTGCGAGCTCGGGCGTTTCCGGCCCGGCCATGAGGTAGATGACGAGGGACTTCCGAGTCACACGGGTCTCGCGAGCGTCACGAGAATGTGTCCTTGTAACAAGTTGTTACTTGCCGGGTCGATCGCGGAGTCGAGGGCGAGGCCCGCGGGCGGCAAGCTCGATGTAGGCCGCGTGCGATCGCGTCCGGGTAGCGACATCGAGGATGGTGCGGCCGACGGAAGGATGATCCCTCCTGAGCCACCGCGCCTCGTGCACGAGCTCGCGGACTCGTTCGTAACTCGGTCTCGTGACACCGACTCGCTCGGCCTCGGCTCCGACCAGTCGATTGATGTCCGCGATCGAGAACGGCTTCTCGGCGAGTCGCTCGATGAGGTCGAACAGCGGCCGGGGAAGTCGAGACGCGAATCGCACGGTCCGATCCTCGGCCACTGCGAGTAACACCGATGTGGCGGCTTCGTCGAGGATCTGCCGAACGTCACGAGATTGTGTCCTTGTGACAACTTGTTACTTGCGCGGGTCTCGACACTGTTCCCGGTCGTGTGTGGGGTCACAATCGAGCCAACACTTCTGCGAGGTCCTTGTCGCCGCGCCCGGAGAGCCCGACGAGGATCAGGTCGGCGTCGAGGTCGCGGGCTCGTGCGAGCGCATGGGCCGGCTCGAGCGCGGGGAGGATGCCCTCGGTGCGGGCGAGATCCTGGAACGCCGTGAGCGCCTCCTCGTCGGTCGCGACGCGGTACTCCGCCCGGCCGGTGTCGCGGAGAAAGGCGTGCTCGGGGCCGACACCGGGGTAGTCGAGTCCCGCCGAGATCGAGTGGGCGTCGGCGATCTGGCCGTCCTCGTCCGCGAGCACAGACGAGCGCGCACCGTGGAGCACTGCCGGCCTGCCGCTGCCGAGCGAAGCCGCGCCGGCGGCCTCGACGCCGACGAGCCGCACGTCCTCGTCGTCGAGGAAGCCGTGGAAGATCCCGATCGCGTTCGAGCCGCCGCCGACGCACGCGACGACGGCTTCGGGCAGGCGCTGCTCGGCCGCGAGCATCTGCTCGCGCGCCTCGCGGCCGATGACGGACTGCAGCTCGGCCACGAGCTCCGGGTACGGCGCCGGGCCGACGCAGGAGCCGATGAGGTAGTGCGTCGTCTCGACGTTCGTGATCCAGTCGCGGATCGCTTCGCTCGTTGCCTCCTTCAGCGTCTTCGTGCCGAAGCCGACGCCGCGCACCTCGGCGCCGAGGAGCCGCATCCTCTCGACGTTGGGCCGCTGGCGGCGCATGTCCTCCTCACCCATGTAGACGACGCAGTCGAAGCCGAAGCGCGCGCAAACGGTGGCGGTCGCGACCCCGTGCTGCCCGGCTCCGGTCTCGGCGACGATCCGCCGCTTGCCGAGCCGCCGCGCGAGCACCGCTTGGCCGAGCGCGTTGTTGAGCTTGTGTGCGCCGGTGTGGAGGAGGTCCTCGCGCTTGAGGTAGATCCGCTTGCCCGGCGCGAAGCGCTCGGCGAGCGTGAGCGGAGTCGGCCGGCCGGCATACGTCGTCGCGAGGTCGTGCAGCTCGGCGCGAAACGCGTCGTCCGCGAGCGCCTCGCGCCAGCCGCGCTCGAGCTCGTCGAGCGCCGGGATCAGCGTCTCGGGGACGTAGCGCCCGCCGTAGTCGCCGAAGCCGCTCATGCGCGTGCCTCCTGCACGAACGCCTGCACCTTCTCGTGGTCCTTGACGCCGGGCGCCGACTCGAGCCGCGACGCCGCATCCACCGCCCACGGCTGCACGGCTCGGATCGCCGCGCGCACGTTGTCGGGGCCGAGCCGGCCGGCGAGCACCAGCCGCTCGTCGTCGCCGCTCGCGTTCCGCCAGTGGTCGGGATCCTCGCCTTCCCAGGGCAGATCGGCGACGCGCGCAACCTGCTCGCCGTCCCGGAGCACGACCGCGTCGCGTCCACGCACCGCGCCCTCCTCGCGGGCGTAGAGCTGAACGAGGTCGCTACCGCGTTCTTCCGCCTCCCCGACGAAGACGGCGACGCTGAGCGCGGTCTCCGGCACCGGGAGCACGTCGGCCGCCCGGCGCGGCGAGCCCTCCGCGAAGATGAAGCCACACAGGTCGGCGCCCGCCTCGACCGCGGCGTCGACGTCGTCCTGCCGCGTCAGCCCGCAGACCTTGACAAGCGGTCGCGACAGCAGCTCCTTCAGTTTCGAGCCGGGCTCGGCCGCACGCATGAGCGACGTGCCGACGAGGACTGCGTCGGCACCGGCGAGCTCCGCGGCCGCTGCCTGCGCGCGCGTGTGGATCGCGCTCTCGGCCACGACGATCCGGTCGCGCGGGGCCTTGGCTACGAGCTCGAGCTGCGCACCGCGGTCGATCCGGAACGTGCCGAGGTCACGCGCGTTGACGCCGAGCACACGGGCGTCGAGTTGCGTCGCGCGCTCGAGCTCGTCCTCGTCGTGGGCCTCCACGAGCGTGTCGAGACCCAGCTCCTCCGCGGCGCGCAGCAAGCGCGCGGCCGTGGCGTCGTCGAGGTCCCGCAGGATCAGGAGCGCCGCGTCGGCACCGGCTTCGCGTACCTCGCGCAGGTGCTCTTCCGTCGAGAAAAACCCCTTTGCGAGGAGCGGCAGCTCGATCGCCGCCCGCGCTGCTCGCAGGTCGTCGAGCGAACCCGCGAAGGCGTCGTCGACGAGAACCGAGACGGCGCGCGCACCGCCGGTTTCGTAGCCCGGCAGGACGTTCTCCACCCGCGCTCCGGGACTGATGTCCCCGGCGGAGGGAGAGCGCCGCTTGAACTCCGCGATCGCGCCGAAGCCGGGCCGGGAGAGCGCATCCGCGAACCTCATGCGCGCGAGAACTCCACGAGCTCGTCGAGCCGCGCCGCGGCTGCGCCCAAGTCGATCGCGGCGCGCGCAAGCGCGATGCCCTCGCCGAGATCCTCGGCGTGGCCCGCGGCGGCGATGCCGCCCGCCGCGTTGAGGATCACCGCGGAGCGGTGGCCGCCGTCGGCCCCGGCAAGCACGTCACGCAGCGCAGCGGCGTTCGTCGCCGGATCTCCGCCGCGCAGCTCCTCGGGATCGCAGCGCTCTATTCCGAGCTCGAGGGGGTCGAGCTCGTACTCGCTGACGCTTCCCGCCGCCACCTCGCAGACGAGATTCGGCCCGCATGGAGAGAGCTCGTCGATGCCGCCGGCGCCGTGCACGACATAGGCACGGCTCGTCTCCAGCCGGACGAGCGCGTCGGCGAGCGTCCGCGCAAGCTCCGGCGAGTAGACGCCGAGCACGAGCGCGCGAGCGCCGGCGGGGTTCGTCAGCGGGCCGAGCACGTTGAAGACGGTACGCGTCGCGAGCTCGCGCCGGACGGGCGCCGCGTACCGCATCGCCGGATGGTGCGCCTGCGCAAAGAGGAAGCCGAAACCGAGCTCGTCGATCGAGCGCTCGATCCGTTCCGGCGGCAGCTCGAGGTCGAACCCGAGCGCCTCGAGCACGTCCGCAGCTCCCGTCTGCGACGACGCAGCTCGGTTGCCGTGCTTCGCGACCGCGGCGCCCGCTGCCGCCGCGACGAGGGCGGCGGCCGTCGAGATGTTGTACGTGTTCGCGCCGTCGCCGCCGGTGCCGACGACGTCGACGAGGTCGGTTCGCGACGGGCTGACGCGCAGCACGTGCTCACGCATCGCCTCGGCGCAGCCGGCGATCTCGTCCGCCGTCTCGCCCTTGGCTCGCAGCGCGACGAGGAAGCCGGCGATCTGCGCGTCGGTCGCCTCTCCCGCCATGATCACGGTCATCGTCCCGCGCGCCTCGCCGCGCGTGAGGTCGTGGCCGTCGAGCAGCCGTCCGAGAGCTTGCTGGATCACGGCCGGCTCAACTAGATCGCCGAGTCCAGGACTGTTGCGCCGTTGTCGGGCGGATAACCGGACACATAGACGACGAGGTTCTCGGGCCCGTGGTTGGCGGTCTGCAGCGGTGTTCCGCCGGCGACGTGCACGACGCCACCCGCCGGGACGTCGATGCGTTCGGGCGGGTCGCCGAGATACATCGTCAGCGTGCCGCTCAGGACCACGAAGGTTTCCTCTTGCTCGGCGTGCACGTGCCGGCGTCCCTTGGCGCCGGGCTCGTAGCGCCACATGTTGGCGCGCACATGCCGGGTTTCGAGGGTCTCACTGAGCTCGGCGACGTGGCGGGCAGGTTCGTCATCCCCGTGGGGACGCGTCGCCCAGACCAGCGCAGCTGGATCGACCGACCGGTATTGCGCTCGACTCATCTAGAGCCTCCCTTCGAGGAAGTTTCGTGCGAGCGCCGGGCCGTCGGGCGTCAGCACCGACTCGGGGTGGAACTGGACGCCGACCACGGGCAGCTCGCGATGCCGCACGGCCATCACCTCGCCGTCCTCCGCGAACGCGGTCGGCTCGAGCACCTCCGGCAGCCGCGTCGCGGCGAGCGAGTGGTAGCGCCCGGCGTCGAACGGATCCGGCAGCCCTGTGAACAGGCCGCTCCCGTCGTGCCGGACCGGACTCGCCTTGCCGTGCACGAGCTCGCGCGCGTACCCGACCTCGCCGCCGCACGCCTCGACGAGCGCCTGGTGGCCGAGGCAGACGCCGAGGGTCGGTGTCGTCGACAGCAGCCGCTCGACGATCGCCGGTGTCGCGCCCGCTGCCCCAGGGCGGCCCGGCCCGGGCGAGACCACGAGGTGGGAGGGAGCGAGCCGCTCTGCCTCGTCGGCGTCGAGCTCGTCGTTGCGCCGCACGCCGACATCCGCGCCGAGCGCCCCGAACAGGTGCGCGAGGTTGTAGGTGAACGAGTCGTAGTTGTCGATCAGGAGGATCACGGGATGGCGTCCTGTTCCGACTCTGCCAGCTCGATCGCCGCCTCGAGCGCGCCGAGCTTCGCGAGGCACTCGTCGTGCTCGGCCGCGGGATCCGAGTCGGCGACGATGCCGCCTCCGGCCTGCAGGTGGGCGACGCCGTCGCGCAGCCACAGCGTGCGGATCGCGATGCAGGTGTCGAGCTCGTTCGCCTCCGGCAGGAAGTAACCCACCGCGCCCGCGTAGATGCCCCGGCGGTAGCCCTCGAGCTCCGAGACGATCTGCATCGCCCGCACCTTCGGCGCGCCGGAGACGGTGCCGGCCGGGAAGCACGCGCGCAGGAGCTCGAACGGCGTGACTCCCTCCTGAAGCTCGCCGACGACCTCGGAGACGAGATGCGTCACGTGCGAGTAGCGCTCAGGCTGCATGAACCGCTCGACGTGCACCGACCCGGGCAGGCAGACGCGGGAGAGGTCGTTGCGTCCGAGGTCGACGAGCATGGTGTGCTCGGCGCGATCCTTGTCCGACGAGAGCAGCGCCGCGGCGTCGCCCTCGCCGGGTGAGATCGTGCCGGCGATCGGGTTGAGCTCGGCGCGACGTCCCGAGCACTTGACGACCGTCTCCGGCGAGCTGCCGACGAGAGCGAGATCCCCTAGCTCCAGCAGAAAGAGATACGGCGACGGGTTGACGCGGCGCAGCGCGCGGTAGAGCTCGACCGCCGAGGCCGACGTCGGGCGCGTGGCGCGCTGCGCGATCACGACCTGGAAGACGTCGCCCTCGCGGATGTGCTCTTGCGCCCGCTCGACGCGGCGGAGGTGCTCTTCGCGCGACGGCTCGCGCTCGAGCGGCCCGCGCGGCGTCGAGCCGCAGGGCAAGGGCGGCGCCGCCCCGTCGAGCGAAGCCGCATCCCCACGCAACAGCTCGGCGACGCCGCGTGCGTGGTCGAAGCGGAGCAGGGTGTCGGTCACGAGGAACAGGCTCTCCGGCACCCCCGGCCCGTCGCCCGGCAGCGGCACCGTCGGTTCGAACGTCGCGACCGCGTCGTAGCCGAGGTAGCCGACCACCGGCTCGCCGAGGGCTTCCGCCTCCTCGAACGCGACGAGCCGGGATCCTGCGCCGACGAACGAGTAGCGGCCCAGGCGCCCGCGCTCGACGGACTCGAGCAGGAACGAGCCGCCGGCGCCTTCGCGCAAGGTGAGGTAGGCGCCGAGCGGCGTGAGGAGGTCGGTTGGGATCTCGGTCAAGGGCATGAAAAAGGCTCCTCGCGGAGCCGGGTCGAGCGGGACGGGCTGTGCGGGCGCGATTCAGTGCGCGCGCAGGCTCCCGCCACGCTCGGTGCGCCAGGCCCACCGGTTGCGGACGGAAGTCATGGCCGCAGGGTAGGCAGGGTCTGCGCGAGCGTCAAGCAGCGAAGACGTGGCCTGCTTCCTCGAGCACGTCTGCCGCGCGGCCGAGGTCGGAGGAGCGGACGAGGACATAGTCCGTCTCGAAGGTCGAGATGACGAAGATCGGCAGGTCCACCTGCGCGAGTGGCGCGACGAGCGACGCGACGACCCCGCTCAGCGAGAAGTCGAGCGGGCCCATCACCTCGAGCACCGTCCAGCCACGGTCGACGCTCTCGCCTTCGGGCACGTCGTGATCGCGGCAGACGACCGAGACCTCGTGGTCGGTGCGCGTGACCGAGCGGAAGGGGCCCTTGTCGACCCACTCCGGCAGCTCGGAGCCAGGCTGGAGGCGAACCACCGCATAGCTGTCGGGCAGCGTCCGCAGTTTCACGCCGTGACGCTACCGCGGAGTAGCCCAGGGCGGCGCAGGTACTGTCCGCCGGCGATGCCGTTGCCCGAGCTGCTCGACCGTCTGCTGACGACCCCTGGTCCGTCCGGCCAGGAACAGGCCGTCGCCGCCGTCTGGCGGGAGGCTGCTGCGCCCGTCGGCGAGGTCTCGTCCGACGTCCTCGGCAACTCGTGGGTGCGCGTGCCGGGCACGGCAAGCGGCCCGACGCTTTCCGTCGTCGGTCACATCGACGAGATCAGTGCCGTCATCACGCACCTCGGCGACGACGGGATCGCCGCCGTGCGTCCCGTCGGCGGCTTCGCCCCCCACACGATGGTCGGCCAGCGGGTCGACGTCCTCACCCGGAACGGACCCTTGCCGGGTGTCGTGGTGGCGCGTGTGCAAAAGCGTCGGCGCGGCCGAAGCGAGGAGCGGAAGCCCGTCGAGTACGAGGATCTGTTCCTCGACGTCGGCGCCAAGGCCGGCGACGAGCTGAAGGAGCTCGTGCGCATCGGCGACGCCGCGGTCTGGCACGGTGCGCCGCTCGCACTGCACGGCACCCGGCTCGCGTCCCGCGCGATCGACAATCGCATGGGCTGCTACGTCGCCCTCGAGGCCGCGCGCCGCATCGCCGAGCAGGGCGGCTCGCCCGGAGACTTCATCGCCGTCGCGGCTGTGCAGGAGGAGGTCGGCGACTTCGCCGGCTCGCGCACGAGCGCATTTGCCACCGGGCCGCAGGTCTCGCTCGCAGTCGACGTCACGCACGCGAACGACGTCCGCGGCGGCGAGCCGGAGGACGAAGGGAGCGTCGTGCTCGGCGGCGGGCCGACGATCGCGCGAGGGCCCTCGCTGCATCCCGCGGTCTTCGAGCTCCTCTACGAGACGGCCGAGGCCGAGAAGATCCCGTTCGCGGTCGAGGTCACGCGCGGCACGACGAGCACGGACGCCGACGCGGTCTTCCTCAGCCGCCACGGCGTGGCGACCGGCCTCGTCTCGGTGCCGCTCCGCTACATGCACTCGCCGGTCGAGACCGTCGACCTGGAGGACATCGAGCGGGCGGTGCAGTTGGTGGTGGCTTTCGCGCTGAGGCTCGAACCCGGGCTCAGCTTCGCGGGCTAAGTTGAGGGCATGAGCCGCTCCGTCATCGTCTCGGCCGTACGGACGCCGTTCGGGAAGCTCAACGGCGGCCTCGCCGCGTATCCCGCGACCGAGCTCGGCGCGATCGCGATCCGGGCCGGCCTCGAGCGCGTCGGTCTCGAGGGGAGCGAGGTCGACTACGCGATCATGGGACAGGTGCTGCAGGCCGGCGCCGGGCAGGCTCCCGCTCGCCAGGCGGCGATTGCGGCCGGAATCCCGATCGAGGTGCCCTCGGACACCGTGAACAAGGTCTGCGCCTCCTCGATCCGCGCGGTCGAGATCGCCGACTCGATGATCCGCGCCGGGGATGTCGAAGTCGTCGTCACGGGCGGGATGGAGTCGATGACGAACGCGCCGTATGCGCTCCCGAAGGCTCGGCAGGGCTACCGGATGGGCGACGGGACGCTGCTCGACCTGATGATCTGGGACGGCCTGCGCTCGACGTTCGACGAGCTGCACATGGTGCAGCAGGCGGCCAAGGTCGCCCGTGAGCTCGGCGTCTCGCGCGAGGATCAGGACGCCTGGGCGCTCCGCTCGCACGAGCGGGCCGGGGCGGCTCAGGACGCCGGCCGCTTCGACGACGAGATCGTCCCGGTCGGGGACGTCGCGGCCGACGAAGGGATTCGGCGCGACACGACGCTCGAGAAGCTCGCTTCGCTCAAGCCGGTCATGGATCCCGAAGGGACGATCACCGCCGGCAACGCGCCCGGCGTGAACGACGGCGCATCGTGCGTCGTCGTATGCTCGGAGGAGTTCGCGCAGCGGCGTGGACTCGAGGCGCTGGCGACGATCGTGTCGCAGGGGTACGTCGCGGACGAGTTCGCATGGCTTGCGCGCACGCCGGCGAACGCCGGCAAGCAGGCGCTCGAGAAGGCCGGGAAGTCGATCGCCGACGTGGAGCGGATCGAGGTCAACGAGGCGTTCTGCTCGGTCGCCCTCAACTCACTCGCGATGCTCGGCGCGGATCCCGAGAAGGCGAACGTCAACGGCGGAGCCGTGGCGCTTGGGCACCCGGTTGGCGCGAGCGGCGGCCGCATCCTCGGCACGATGGTGCACGAGTTGCGCCGCAACGGCGGCGGGCTCGGCCTCGCCGCGATCTGCTCCGGCGGCGGCCAGGGCGACGCGCTGCTGATCGAGGTCTAGCCTCCGCTTGACGCCGCCGGCCTCGCGCACGACGATGTGCGGAAGGAGGCGCGAATGGACGAGGGAACGCGTCTGCGGCTCGAATACGACAGCGGGTCGGCGCTGCTGCGTGGCCTCACCGAGACTCGTTTTCGGCTGCTCGCGCTCGTCCCGACTCTTTCGGGCGCAGTCGTGGCCCTCCTCTCGGGCAGTAGAAGCGACGTCGAGCTACTCGCCATCGGGCTGCTGGGGTTCTGCGCGAGCTTCGGCGTCCTGCTCTACGAGCTGCGAAACGGCGAGATCCACGGGGCCGTCGCACGCCGAGTCGCGGAGTTGGAGCGCACGCTCCTGGTAAACGGCCCGCTCGTCGAGGTTCCCCAGGCCCGGCTGCTCGGCTTCGTGCCGATCTCGCGGACCGCGGGCGTTGCGCTGGTCTACGGCGCCGCGCTCGGCGGCTGGGGCTACCTCGTCGCGTGGGGCGCCCTGCGAGCCGCGGGCGCGACCGGTGGCGCCCGGCCAGGCGGGCTCGCGATCGGCGCGGCGTTCGGATTCGTCGTCGCGTTCGAGATCGCGAGACTCGAGCGCGCCGGCCGCTGAGCTCGCGGACCTCCCGGAGGCGCAGCCGCGTATCAGCGGTGTCACTCGAAGGAGGAAGCCATGCGCAGGCTCTTGCTCTGTCTTGCCGTTGCCGTTGCCGCCTTGGCCGCGGCGCCCGCCGCGCTGGCGGCAGGCGGGCCGATCTTCGCGACCCAGGGCGGCACGGGTGTTGCGAGTCACGGCACGACACGACTCCGCTACGTCGCCGTCTCGGACGGGAGGGACGCGACGCTCCTGGAGACGATCGACGTCGCCAACGGCGGAGTCTTCGGGTGGGTCCGGCTCCCCGGCTCATGGGGGATCCCCGCGATCGGGAACGGCTACCCGATCGGACAGGGGCTCTCTCGTGACGACCGTACGCTTGTGCTCGAGTCTCCCGGCGCCCCCTCCGCGGCTCGGAGCAAGTTCCTCGTCGTCGACGCCCGGCGGATGAAGGCCATCCGGACGATCGTGCTCAAGGGAACCTTCTCCTTCGACGCGCTCTCGCCGGACGGGTCGCGGATGTACCTGATCCAGTACGCGGCCGCGGGCAACCTGAACCACTACATCGTGCGCGACTACGACCTGCGCACGAGTCGGCTGCTGCCCGGGAAGATCGCCGATCGGTCCGAGCACGAGGAAACGATGGTGGGCTCCCCGCTGGCGCGAACGACCGGCGCCGGCGGTCGCTGGGTGTACACGCTCTACCAGAAGCCGTCCGGCGAGCCGTTCGTCCACGCGCTCGATACGGTCGGCGCCGCCGCGTACTGCATCGACCTGCCGCAGAATCGCAGCCTCTACAACATCGTCCTCTCCCTCCGCGATCACGGGCGGACGCTCGCCGCGCACTGGCGCAGTGGGCGGCCGTGGCTCAACGTCGCGGTCGGCACGTGGCAGATCTCCTATCCGAGCTCCAACTTCCCTTGGGCGTGGGTCGCGGGAGGGATCGGCGGTGGGCTCGCGCTGCTCACCGCCGGCGCGTTACTCCTGTGGCGCCGCCGCCGTGAGGAAATCCAAGAGCGTCCGCGAGAGGAGCTCGGGCTCGCGTAGCGTCACGTAGTGGTCGGAGTCGAGCTCGACGTGGCGCGCGTGCGGGGCGTTGCGCGCCACGAGCGGGCCGATCTCGCGGAAGCCCGGCGGATCGTGCTTGGCCGTGACGACGAGCGTCGGCACCGCGAGCTCGCCGAGCCGCTCGTTCGCCGGCGCCCCGGCGGGCTCGCGCGGCGCCACGCCGTCCGGTAGCGGGTTCGCGTCGGGAGTCGAATGCCAGAGCTGCCGAATTCGCTCGTCGGCGCCGAGCGGCGCCCACACCTCGAAGTCGATCTCCATCATCGTCGCGAGCTTCTCGTCGTCCGGCGCGGCGTCGTAGCGCGCCCCGTGCTCCTCGGTGTAGGCGGCGCCGTCGTGACCGCCGAGCGCGGGCGCAACGCCGACGACGGCCCAGAGCAGATCGGGGTGGGCGAGGGCGACGTCGATGGCGACTTTCCCGCCCATCGAGAGGCCGACGAGCGCCGCGCGCTCGATCTCGAGCGCGTCGAGGACGCCGACGGTGTCGTCCTGCCACGACCACGGCACGGCCGGGCCGGTCGAGCTGCCGAAGAAGCGGAGGTCGGTGCGGATCGTGCGAAACCGGTCGGCGAGGAAGGGAACGACCGGCTCCCACAGCCCGGAGTCGCCGAGCCCGCCGTGCAGGAGGAGAACGGCCTCGCCGCTTCCTGCCTCGTCGTACCAGAGGCGCGCACCGTTGACATCGACCACGGGCATCGGGCGACGTTAGCCTCCCAGCGTGGACTTCGAGCACGTCTTGGTCGTCGGTGCGGGCCAGATGGGGGGCGGGATCGCGCAGGTCGTCGCCGCTTCGGGCCGGCGGGTATCCCTCCACGACGCCGCTCCGGGAGCGACCGAGCGGGGGCTCGCCACCATGCGGCGCAGCCTCGAGAAGCTCGCCGAGAAGGGAGGAGCCGACCCCGACGAGGTGCTCTCCCGGGTCACGGCGGTCGACGACCTCGTGCCCGCGGACCTGCTGATCGAGGCCGTGATCGAGGACGCCGACGTCAAGCAGGACGTGTTCCGACGCGCCGACGAGCTCCTGCCCGACAGCGCGATCCTCGCCTCGAACACGTCCTCGCTCCCGATCACGTCGCTGGCCGCCGTCACCTCGCGCCCCGACCGCGTGATCGGCATGCATTTCTTCAACCCGGTGCCCGTGCTCAAGCTGGTCGAGATCGTGCGCGGCCGTGAGACTTCCGAGGACACCGCGGCGGCGATCGTCGCGCTCGCCGAGGAGCTCGGCAAGACGCCGGCCGTGGCGAACGACTTCCCCGGCTTCGTCTCGAACCGGATCCTGATGCCGTACATCAACGAGGCGGTCTGGGCGCTGCAGGACGGCGTCGCCGAGCCGGAGGCGATCGACACGATCGCAAAGCTCGGCTTCGCCCACCCGATGGGGCCGCTTGCGCTCGCCGACCTGATCGGCCTCGACACGTGCATCGCGATCATGGAGGTGCTGCACGACGGGCTCGGCGACGAGAAGTACGCACCGTGCCCGCTCCTCCGCGAGCATGTCGAGGCAGGGCGTCTCGGTCGCAAGTCGGGCCGCGGTTTCTACGCTTACGACTGATGGATTTCGAGCTCTCGCCCGAGCAGAAGGAGATCCAGGCGCTCACGCGCGACTTCGTCCGCGCCGAGGTCGAGCCGCACGCTGCCGAGTGGGATCGCGAGCACTACTTCCCGCGCGAGGTGTTCGGCCGGCTCGCACAGCTCGGGCTGATGGGCGTCTGCGTGCCCGAGGAGTACGGCGGGGCCGGGGCGGACTTCCTCTCGTACATGCTCGTGCTCGAGGAGCTCTCGCGCGGCGACGCGGGCGTCGGCGTGACGGTCGCCGTCCATACGAGCGCGGTGACGCTGCCGCTGCTCCGCTTCGGGACGGACGAGCAGCGCACGCGGTTCGTGCCGCCGCTCGCGCACGGCGAGCTCATCGGCGCCTTCGCGCTGACCGAGGCCGAGGCCGGCTCCGACGCGGGCGCGCTCCGAACCTCTGCCACTCGCGAGGGCGACGGCTGGCGCATCTCCGGCGCGAAGCAGTTCATCTCGACAGCCGAGTACGCGGGAACGTTCCTCCTCTTCGCGCGGACCGACCAGGACACGCCAGGCGCGCGCGGCATCTCGGCCTTCGTGCTCGACGCCCGAGACGTCAGCGTCACCGGCCGGGAGGAGAAGCTCGGCCTCAACTCGTCGACCACCAACTCGATCTCCGTGGACGCGGTCGTCGACGCCGACCGGCTGCTGCACGAGGAGGGCAAGGGATTCCACGTCGCGATGGCGACCCTCGACGGCGGCCGGATCGGGATCGCCGCGCAGGCGGTCGGCATCGCGCAGGCGGCATACGACGTCGCACGCGAGTACGCGAAGGAGCGGCACGCGTTCGGCCGGCCGATCGTCTCGTTCCAGGCGATCCAGCACAAGCTCGCGGACATGGCGACCGAGATCGACGCCGCCCGGCTCCTCGTCCACCGCGCGGCGTGGCTGAAGCAGAACGACCAACCGCACACCGAGGCGGGCGCGAAGGCGAAGCTGTTCGCCTCCGAGATGGCGCGCCGCCAGACGGGCGAGGCGATCCAGATCCTCGGCGGCTACGGCTACACGAAGGAGTTCCCCGTCGAGCGCTACTACCGCGACGCGAAGATCACCGAGATTTACGAGGGCACGAGCGAGATCCAGCGTCTCGTGATCGCCCGCTCGATCCTCGGGCTGCAGGAACCCGCGCTAACCCAGAGCTAGCTCGATCGCGCGCCCGCCGTTGCTCAGCACGGGCTCGCCGTGGGAGACGAGCACACGCGCGACCGGAAGTGCTGCGATCGCCTGCAGCGACCGATCGAGCGCGTCACGGTCGGTGAGCGCGGGCGAGGGGACGAGCGCGAGCCCGCCCTTTCCGTCGCCGACGAAGATCTCCGCGACCACGAGGGCGCAGTGAGGACGGACGAAGTAGGCGACCTGCTCCTCCGCCGCGCCCTCGATCGGGAGGGCCTCGACGGTGTCGGGAATCCGGTCGTCTGCTCCATAGCGCTCGCGCAGAGACAAAGCACTGCGCCCGTGCCATGCCGCCGTCAGGAGGATCGAGACGGGCAGGCCGAGCCGGTCGATGTCGCGGTCGAGATAGGCGAGGAACTCCTCCTCCTCACCGGCGGGCAGAAGCGGGTCGAAGAGGACGACGGCGTCGGGTGCCTCGTAGTAGGCGCAGCCCACGTCCGGCGGCACCGGCGGCCCCCAGTCGGGCCAGTTCGCCGCGTTGGGATGACGCGCCGTCCAGCGCCACAGCCCTTCCGCTATCTGCTGGACGTCCATCGGTACCGGACGTCGGGCGTGCGCTCCTCGTTCCCCGACCCGTCGCCGAACTCGATCGCCGTCAGGCCATGGCGCTCGTAGAAGCGGCGGGCGCCCTCGTTCTGCTGAAACGTCCAGAGCGTGAAGCCGCCCGGCCGCCGCAGCTTTGCGTGGTCGAGCAGGGCGGTTCCGATGCCGCGGCCCGTCCAGCCGACGTCGAGATAGAGGTACAGCAGCTCGTCCTCGGTCAGCACGCTGAAGCCGCGGACGCCGTCCTCGTCCCACACCCAGCCTTCGTGCTCCGTCAACTGCTTCCCGAACCAGTACCGGTGCTCGTCGAGCGTGTGCAGCACCGGCAGATAGTCGAGCGTCGCAAACGACCGCTCGTACAGGCAGGCGATCGCCTCGACGTCGTCTGCGGTCGCGCGCCGGATCATCGCCGTAGGCTACGGGCATGCGGAAACGCGACGAGCCGGTACGCCTCACGCGCATCTACACGGGCGGCGGCGACAACGGAGAGACGAGCCTCGGCGACGGATCGCGCGTCTCGAAGCTCGACCCGCGAGTCGCCGCGATCGGCGACGTCGACGAGCTCAACTCGCTCGTCGGCTGGGCGGGAGGCCTCGAGCGGATCCAGAACGAGCTCTTCGACCTCGGCGCCGACCTCGCCGTTCCATTCGATCCGGCCGGCGAGCGGCTGCGGATCACCGCCGAGGCGACAACTCGGCTGGAACAGGAGATCGACGAGGCGAACGCTGCGCTGCCCCAGCTCAAGAGCTTCGTCCTACCGGGGGGCAACGAGCGCGCCGCGCGGCTCTTTCTGGCCCGCGCGGTCTGTCGCCGCGCCGAGCGAACCGTTCTGGCTCTCGCCGGCGCGAATCCGCTCGCGGCGGTCTACCTGAACCGGCTCTCCGACCTGCTGTTCGTCCTCGCCCGAGCCGCGAACGCCGAGGCCGGTGTCGACGAGCTCCTGTGGCGTCCGGGCGGAGAGCGCTCGCGGCCTTGACACGCGGACGGTAAGAAGACAATGCTCCCTGCGAGGGCATCCCTCAGGGATCAGAGGGTGACATGGCCACCGCCGCCGGCCGCGCTCGGTCGCCGGCGGTTCACCATCTGCGGCGCCGTCTTCTGCGCCTGACAGGCTGCCGCCTGCATCGAAAACGTCAAAACGGAGGTTTCGCATGTTGAAGCGCAGGTTCCGCCTGCCGAGCCCGGCACTCGTGATCTCGATGATCGCGCTGTCCCTCGTGCTCGGTGGGACAGCCGTTGCAGCCAGCACCGCGACGCACAAGGACAAGAAGGCCGACACGAAGCTGGTCAAGAAGCTCGCGCCGACGCTCAGCGTCAAGCACGCCAAGACCGCGAACAGTGCAACGACGGCCGCGAACGCGACGCACGCGACGAGCGCCGATAGCGCAACGAACGCGACGAACGCGACCAACGCGACGAATGCGACGAATGCGACGAACGCGACCAATCTCGGCGGTCATTCCGCGTCGTTCTACGCACCGGCGGTCCTACAGTCGGGACAGTCGGAGTCGGGAACGTACGCCGTCGCGACCGGCACGAATAGCGGCGGGTTCCTCGCGCAGGGGTTCGCCTTTCCACGGCCGCTCGCCGCCGCATTGGACAGCTCGCATGTCGCCTGGCTAAACGGGACGACGACCGCGAACTGCCCAGGCAGTGGACAGGCTGCCGCGGGCTGGCTTTGCGTTTACGCCTCGAGTGCGGCGAGCGTGAGTCCCAACAACGGACATGCGGTGAACACGCACGCAGGCTTCGGAGGAGCCGACCCGTATGGCTTCATGCTGTTCTTTGACGCGACCAGCTCGAACGCCTTCTCGTACGGTTCCTGGACGGTGACAGCACCGTGATTTGACCCCGGGTCAGGTTTCGCCGTGCGAGTGCGAAACCTGACCCGCCTACACTTCCCGCGAGATGGCGGCGACGGACAGGGGGAAGTGGACAGGCGGCGCTGAGGAGTGGCGGCGCAGGTATGAGTCGACGCCGGAGCGCGACGGCGAGCTCTTCTCGACGATCTCGGGTGTCGAGAACGAGCCCCTCTACTCGCCCGAGAACGTCGAGCTCGACTACGAACGCGATCTCGGCTGGCCGGGCGCATATCCGTTCACCCGCGGCGTCTATCCGTCGATGTACCGCGGCCGCCTCTGGACGATGCGGCAGTTCGCCGGCTTCGGGACGGCCGAGGAGACGAACGCGCGCTTCCGCTACCTCCTGGAACACGGTCAGACCGGCCTTTCGACGGCCTTCGACATGCCGACGCTGATGGGCTACGACTCGGACCACGCGCGCTCGCTGGGCGAGGTCGGGCGCGAGGGAGTCGCGATCGACTCGCTCGCGGACATGGAGACGCTCTTCGACGGGATCCCGCTCGGCGAGGTCTCGACCTCGATGACGATCAACGGCCCGGCGGCGATGCTGCTCGCGTTCTACGCCTGCGTCGGCGAGGAGCAGGGCGTCGCGTTCGAGCAGCTGCGCGGCACCGTCCAGACGGACATTCTCAAGGAGTACATCGCGCAGAAGGAGTGGATCTTCCCGCCCGAGCCGTCGATGCGACTCGTCGTCGACATGGTGGAGTGGTGCTCCGAGCGGCTGCCGCTCATGCATCCGGTCTCGATCTCCGGCTACCACATCCGAGAGGCCGGCTCGAACGCGGCCCAGGAGCTCGCGTTCACGCTCTCCAACGGCTTCGCGCTCGTCGAAGCCTGCCTCGAGCGCGGCCTCGACGTCGACGCGTTCGCGCCGCGGCTCTCATTCTTCTTCAACGCGCACCTCGACTTCTTCGAGGAGATCGCGAAGTACCGCGCGGCGCGGCGGATCTGGGCGCGGCAGATGCGGGAGAAGTACGGCGCGCGCGACCCGCGCTCGTGGCTGATGCGGTTCCACACGCAGACGGCCGGTGTCTCTTTGACCGCGCAGCAGCCCGAGGTCAACCTCATCCGCACGGCGATCGAGGCGCTCGCCGCGGTGCTCGGCGGGACGCAGTCGCTGCACACGAACTCCTTCGACGAGGCGCTCGCGCTGCCGACCGAGCATGCGGTGCGGCTCGCGCTGCGCACGCAACAGGTGATCGCGCACGAGACGGGCGTCGTGAACTCGATCGATCCGCTCGGCGGCTCCTACTACCTCGAGCAGCTCACGAACGAGCTCGAGCGGCAGGCGTACGAGTACTTCGACCGGATCGAGGAGCTCGGCGGTGTGATCCCGGCGATCGAGCAGAACTTTCAACAGCGCGAGATCGCCGAGGCGAGCTTTCGCTACCAGTCCGAGGTCGAGCGCGGCGAGCGCGTGGTCGTCGGCGTCAACCGCTACGAGATGGAGGACGAGCAGCCGCTCGAGATCCTCCGCATCGACCCGGCACTCGAGCAGAAGCAGATCGAGCGCGTGCAGGCGGTGCGGGCGCGGCGCGACTCGGCGGCGGCAGAGGCTGCGCTCGTGCGGCTCGCGGAAGACGCGAAGCACGAGGGCCGCAACCTGATGGAGCCGATCATGGACGCCGCGCGCGCGTACGTGACTATGGGTGAGATGTGCGACGCGCTCCGGGAGGTCTGGGGCACCTGGCGCGAGACGCCCGTCTTCTAGACGGGCCGGCCGACGAGCGCGTACGGGCCGGTTCCGGCCACGTCCGCAAGCTCGAACCCGGAAGCAGCGAAGAGCGCTGCGAACTCCGCCTCCGACCGCTCGCGTCCGCCGAGCGCGACGAGCATCTGTAAGTCGAGGATCTTGACGGGATGGGGGTCGTCGCCCGGCGGCACGAGATCTTCGAGGACGACGAGGCGGGCGTCCGGTTGCATGGCTGCGCGGGTGGCGCCGAGGATCCGGCGTGCGTCCTCGTCACCCCAGTCGTGGAGCACGTTCGAGAGGAGATAGGCGTCCGCACCGCTCGGAACTGCATGGAAAAAGTCGCCGCCGGCGAAGTCGCAGCGATCGGCGAGCGCCGCCTCCGCGATCGCCGCCTTTGCGTCGGCTTCGACATGGGGGAGGTCGAAGAGGACGCCGTGAAGGTGCCGCTCGTCGGCGAGATGCGGCAAGACGACGCCGCCGATCCCGCCGCCGACGTCGACAACCGTGTGGACGTCGCTCCAGTCGACGGCGCGAAGGGCTTCGCGAAGCCTGGCGGCGCGTCCGCGCATCGCCCGGTTGAAGAGCGCGGCCTGCTCCGGATCGTCCGCGAGCTGATCCCAGCGCGTGCGTCCCTCGCGGCGGACGGGGACCGGAACACCGGTCCGAACCGTGCCGACGATGTCGCAGAAGAGCGGCATCGTCTGGCGGCCGTGCAGCAACGCGACGTAGCGAAGGGACTGCGGCCCATCGCGCAGAAGCTCGCCGAGCTCGGTCGTCGCAAAGGCGCGCGGCTCGACCTCCACGAAGAGCCCTTCGGCGGCAAGAGCGCGCATGACCCGATGGAGCGCATCGGCGTCGGCGTCGACGCGCATCGCCAGGTCGTCGACCTGCCTCGGCTCGCCAACCGGCATCACATCGACGACCCCGAGCTCGGCGACGGCAGACAGGGCGGCGGTCAGGATGTGTCCCGTTGCGAGGCGAGTCAGCCGCGCTCGGCCGTTGGGACCGGCAATCACGGCTTCCTATACTGGCGCCGTGGCCGGAAGAATACGAGTCGTCGTCGCGAAGCCGGGCCTCGACGGGCACGATCGCGGCGCGAAGATCATCGCCCGCGCGCTTCGCGACGCCGGCATGGAGGTCATCTACACCGGCCTCCACCAGACGCCCGAGCAGATCGTCGAGACCGCGATCCAGGAGGATGCGGACGCGGTCGGGATCTCGATCCTCTCCGGGGCGCACATGACCCTCGTGCCACGCATCCTCGAGCTCCTGCGCGAGAACGGCGTCGAGGACGTCGTGGTCGTGGTCGGCGGGACGATCCCGGACGACGACGCAGAGGAGCTGCGCAAGCTCGGGGTCGCGGGCGTCTTCGGGCCGGGCGCGCCGACGAGCGAGATCGTCGACTTCCTGAAAGGCGCCGTCGCCGCGTGACCGTCCTCGTCGACCGCCACGACGCGGTCGCCGTCGTCACGATCGACCGCCAGGAGGCACTCAACGCGCTCAACGTCGAGACGCTGACCGAGCTCCGCGACCGGCTGCTCGAGCTCGCGGGTGACGACTCCGCGCGCGTGGTCGTCCTCACGGGCGCCGGCGAGCGGGCATTCGTCGCGGGGGCCGACATCAAGTACATGGGCGGCCTCGCCCCGGCGGCGGCGAAAGAGTGGGGCGCGCTCGGCCACGAGGCGGCGCGGCTGCTCGAGGAGATGCCGAAGCCGACCGTCGCGGCGATCAACGGCTTCGCGCTCGGCGGCGGCTGCGAGCTCGCGCTCGGCTGCGACCTCCGCTACGCGTCGAGCAACGCGCGGCTGGGCCAGCCCGAGATCGATCTCGGCATCGTCCCCGGCTGGGGTGGCACCCAGCGGCTCGCGCGCGTCTGCGGGCTCGGCGTCGCGAAGGAGCTGATCCTCACCGGACACCCGGTCAGCGCAGAGGAGGCGCTGCGGATCGGGCTGGTGAACGCGATCGCGGATCCCGTACTCGAGCATGCGCTCGAGGTGGCCGGGAAGCTCGCCGCGAAGAGCCCGGTTGCGCTCGGCGTCGCGAAGCGCCTGCTCAATCTCTCTCCGGGAGCACTTGAACGGGAGGCCGAGGAGTTCGGCGACCTGTTCGCGAGCGAGGACGCGAAGGAGGGGCTCGCCGCCTTCGCCGAGAAGCGCACGCCTCGCTTCGTCGGCAGGTAAAGGAGCGGTAGCCGCAGGAGGATTCGCGGCCGGGGCCGCGTAGTTCGGGACCCCATGCGCCTGCGCATCCTTCTTTTCGGGGCCGTTGCGGCCTGCGCCCTGGCGGCAGGGCCGGCCTCGCACGCCGCGGATGGACGCAACCCGCAGACGGCGGGCCTCCAGGTGGCGCTCCGTGCCCAGGGGCTGTACCGCGGCCCGATCGACGCGATCTCGGGGCCGGCGACCGTCGTCGCGGTCCGGGCCTTCCAGCACAGCCAGGGGCTGCCGGTCACCGGCCTCGCCGATGCGCGCACCCGCCAGGCTCTAGGCCCGCTCGGCCGGCCGCTCTTCGGCGCGCGCTCGCTGCACCATGGCGCCTTCGGCTGGGACGTCGCGGTACTCCAGTTCCTGCTCGTCCGCCAGGGGTTCAACGTCCCCGTGAACGCGTACTTCGACGAGCCGACGCTGCACGGCGTGCGCCTCATGCAGGAACGCCTCCACCTGCGGCACGACGGCGTGGTCGGGCCGCGCACGCTTGCCGCAATCGTCCGGCGCGACCCGACGCCGCTTGCGCGGCCGATCCTCGTGTCCCGCCACAAGCACAGGTCGCACCACACGCACCGCGTGCTGACGGGCGTCCACGTCGTCCACGCCGGCGAGTCGCTCTCGTCGATCGCGCGGCACTACGGCACGACTGTGGGGAAGCTCGCGCGGATGAACCATCTCGATCCGTCCCACTTCCTCTTGATCGGGACGCGCCTCCGCGTCCCCCGCGTGCGGCACGTCACCGCCCAGCGCGTCGCCCTTCGCACCACGAGCGTCGCCTCGGTCCGCGGGCTCCTCGACCACTGGGCCGCGCACTATCGGGTGAACATCCATCTCGTTCGCGCGCTCGCCTGGATGGAGTCGGGCTACAACAACCACCTCGTCTCCTCGGTCGGCGCGCGCGGGATCATGCAGCTGCTGCCGTCGACGTTCCGCTTCTCGGAAAGCGTCCTCATCGGACATCACCTGCGCCACGATGCGAACGGCAACGTCCGCGCCGGCGTCGCCTATCTCGCGCACCTCCTGCACGACTTCAACGGCAACAGGCGGCTCGCGCTCGCCGGCTGGTACCAGGGCGAAGGCGCGGTCCGCAAGCACGGCCTCTACAAGGTGAGCAAGACCTTCGTGAAGGACGTGCTCGCGCTCGAGCGCCGCATGTGATTCAGCGGATGGGGCGCCCGGACTAGCATCCCGCCGGGATGAGGATCGCCGTCTGCGTCAAGCACGTGCCCGAGGGGCCGAGTCGCATCGACCCCTCCACGAAGCGCCTCGACCGGGCGGGCGAGGGTGCGCTCAACCACTTCGACGCCAACGCGGTCGAGGAGGCGCTGCGGCTCAAGGGCGACTCCGACAGCGAGGTCGTCGCCGTCTCGCTCGGGCCCGAGAAGGCGCTCGACTCGCTGCGCAAGGCGCTCGCGATGGGTGCCGACCGCGTCGTGCTCGTCTCCGACGACGCGGCGGCCGGATCGGATCTCGTTGCGACGAGCCGCCTGCTTGCAGCCGCGCTCGAGCGGCAGGAGGCCGACCTCGTCCTCTTCGGCCAGCAGGCTGCCGACGCCGACGGCGCGGTGCTCTGGGCGGCGGTCGCGGAACGGCTCGGCCGGCCGGTGATCTCGCAGGCGATGGAGCTCGCGGTCGACGGAGAGTCGGTCCGGGTCAAGCGGCAGACGGAGTTCGGCTACGACACGATCGAGGCGTCACTGCCGGCCGTGGTCGCGGTGAGCGACGCGATCAACGAGCCGCGCTATCCGTCGCTGAAGGGGATCATGGGCGCGAAGAAGAAGCCGCAGGACGTGCTCACGCTCGCCGATCTCGGGCTCGACGGGGCGGAGGCTGGCGAGGCGGGCTCCGGGACGACGGTGCTCGCGCTCGGCGAGCCTCCGTCGCGCGGCGACGCACGCAAGATCGAGGGCGACTCGAACGCGGCGCAGGCGATCGTCGACTTCCTCGCCGAGAAGAGGCTCCTGTGAGGTTCCTCGTCTTCGCCGAGCACCACGAGGACGGGATCGTGAAGAACGCGCTGGGCGTGCTGGGCAAGGCGGCGGCGCTCGGCGACGCGGACGCCGTCATCGTGGGAGCCGGAGCCGACCTCGCGGCGCAGCTGGGCAGGCACGGCGCGAAGGCCGTGTATGTCGCGGCCGGCGACGACGCGCTCTCGACGCCGCTGCCGCAGCCGCGCGTCGACGTCCTCGCGCAGCTCGCGCCCGACTACGACGCCGTCCTCTTCGGGCAAAGCGTGCTCGCGGCGGACGTCGCGGGCGGGCTCGCGGCGCGGCTCGACGCCGGGCTCAACTGGGATCTCGTCGATCTCGAGCTGCAGGGCGACGAGCTCGTCGGCAAGCGGCCCGCGTTGCAGGACTCGGTCTACGTCGACGTCGGCTGGACGTCGAGCCCGCGGCTCGCGCTCTTTCGTTCCGGCTCCTTCGACCCGCAGGAATCCGGCGGCGAGGCCGAGACGCACGAGGTCTCGGTCGAGCTGCGCGACTTCTCGACGCGCACGAAGATGCTCGAGCAGGCGCACGCCGAGGCGGAAGGCAAGTCGATCGAGGACGCCGACGTGATCGTCGCCGGCGGCCGCGGCCTCGGCTCGCCCGACAACTTCACGCTTGCCGAGGAGCTCGCCAAGGCGCTCGGCGGAGCGGTCGGCGCGACGCGCGCGGTCGTCGACGCTGGGTGGTACCCATACTCGGCGCAGATCGGCCAGACCGGCAAGACCGTCTCGCCGAAGCTCTATGTCGCCCTCGGGATCTCGGGCGCGATCCAGCACAAGGTCGGTATGCAGGGCTCCGGCACGATCGTCGCGATCAACAAGGACGCGAACGCGCCGATCTTCGAGTTCAGCGACCTCGGCGTGGTCGGCGACGTCCACGAGATCGTGCCCAAGCTCACCGAGCTCGTGCAAGCGCGTCGGAGCTGATGGCGAGGCCGTCGAACTTCCCGCCGCCGTTCTCCGCGCGCGACTACGTCGCCGAGCCGACCGATCCCGCCGACGAACGGATCGAGGTCGGCGTCCTCATCGTCGGCGGAGGCCCGGCCGGCCTCGCGTGCGCGATCCGGCTCGGCCAGCTGATCGAGGAGCACCCCGAGATCGCGGAGAAGCTCGGTGACGTGCCGGTCGCGGTGCTCGAGAAGGGCAAGCAGCCCGGCTCGCACCTCCTCTCCGGTGCCGTCGTGAACCCACGGGCGCTGCGGCGTCTCTTCAAGGACCGCCTCCGCATGGAGGATCTGCCGTCGTACGGGCCCGTCCCCGGAGAGTCCGTCTACGTCCTCACGAAGCGTGCCGCGCTCCCGATTCCGCCGCCGCCGCCGATGCGGAACCACGGCAACTGGATCTTCTCGCTCTCGCAGCTCGGCCGGTTCCTCGGCGAGCGCGCGGAGGAAGGCGGCGCGATGATACTGCCCGAGACCGCCGCGCAGAAGCTGCTCGTCTCGCACGGCCGCGTCGTGGGCGTGCGCACCGGCGACAAGGGACGGAACCGGGAGGGCGGAGAGCTCGGCAACTTCGAGGCCGGGTCGGACCTCGTGGCGAAGGTGACGGTGCTCGCCGAAGGGACGCAGGGACACCTGACGGGCGTCGCGCTCGATCGCTTCGGCCTGCGCGGCGAGGACCCGCAGGTGTGGGAGCTCGCGGTGAAGGAGGTCTGGAAGGTTGCGAAGCCGCTCGACCGCGTGATCCACACCATGGGCTGGCCGCTGCGTACGGGCAAGCGCTACCGCGAGTTCGGCGGCTCGTTCATCTACCCGATGGGCAAGGACATGGTCACGGTCGGCCTCGTCGTCGGCCTCGACTACCGCGACGCGTCGCTCTCGATGCACGACCTGCTGCAGGAGCTGAAGACGCACCCGAAGATCCGCAAGATCCTCGAGGGGGGCGAGCGCGTCGAGTGGGGCGCGAAGACGATCCCGAGCGGTGGGTTCCATGCCCTGCCGCAGCGGCTGCACGCGCCCGGATTGCTGTTGTGCGGTGATGGCGTCGGCATGGTCAACGTCCCGCGGCTCAAGGGCATCCACTACGCGATCGAGTCGGGACGGCTCGCTGCCGAGGCGGCCTTCCGCGCGCTGCGGCGCGGCGAGACCCCGTCGACCGCGCTCGCGTCGTACGACGACGCGGTGCGCGACAGCTTCATCTGGCATGACCTCTACGAGGTGCGGAACATGCGCCAGGTCTTCGGTCGCGGCTTCTTCGTCGGCGGCGCACTGGCGAGCGCGATGACCGTCTCGAAGGGCCGCGTCGAGCTGGGGAAGATGGCGGCCGAGCCCGACGCCGACCAACCGCTCCTCGTCACCGACCGCGACAAGAGCTACCCGGCGCCCGACGGCAAGCTCACGTTCGACAAGCTCTCGTCGGTCTTCGCCTCGGGCAACAAGACGCGCGACGACCAACCGAACCACATCCGGATCGAGCGGCGCGTCCCGAAAGAGGTCGCAGAGCTCTGGACGCACATGTGCCCGGCACAGGTGTACGAGGTCGGTCGAGAGGACGACGACGGCACGGTGATGGTCGACGTCGCTCCCTCGAACTGCGTCCAATGCGGCGCGATCACCGCCAAGGGAGGCCGGCTGACCCCGCCCGAGGGCGGCTCCGGGCCGGAGTACACGAACACCTGATTTACCGCGGATTTACCCCGAAACGCCCGCAAGCGGCCACAATGCGTCACATGTTCACCAGACGTTTCGTCCTCCTCATCGGTGTCCTCGTGACGCTGAACGTCGTGCTCTTCTTCGCGGCGCCGGGCCTCGCCTTGCGCAAGGCGGTCATCAACGAGCTCTTCGGCCCGAAGATGATCCGTGCTCAGGTGCACACGAAGGCCGGGGATTGGAACCTCGATCGTGGTGTCATCACCCAGGTGAACAGCACGCAGCTCACCCTGCGCGAGTTCGACGGCCGCATCCAGCCGATCCCGCTGGCGAGCACGACCGTCGTCATTCGCGACGCAACCGGACGTCATCTGCCGCTGAGCGCGCTCGCCCGGCGCTGGCACGTTGTCGTGACGTGGCCGGTGATCGGCCCGGCCCAGTGGGTCGACGTCGAGAAGATCCCGCCGCGGCGCCGGGCGGCGTTCGGATGACCTGCCCGCCGCTGCCACACCTATCCTGAGGCCGTGACCGCCAAGGCAACCGGGGGTGCGCTCCTCCTGGTGGAGGACGACGACTCGATCGGGCGCCTCGTCAAGCAGTACCTCGAGCAGCAGGACGGCTGGCACGTCGTCTGGCGCCGGACCGGGGAGGAGGCGATCGCCGAGCTGCGAGGCCAGGCGGTGCGTCTCGTCGTGCTCGACATCGGGCTCCCGGGCATCGACGGCTTCGAGGTCTGCCGCCAGATCCGGGCCGGCTCGAAGGTGCCGATCGTCATGCTCACCGCGCGCGACGAGGAGCCGGACCGCGTCGCCGGGCTCGAGATCGGCGCGGACGACTACGTCTCGAAGCCGTTCTCGCCGCGCGAGCTCTCGGCGCGGATCAAGGCGATCCTTCGCCGCTCGGAGCGCCGGAACGAGGACGACGTTCTCGCGGCGCGCGAGGTCGTGCTGCGTCGCGACTCCCACGAGGTGACCGTCAGCGGCGAGCAGGTCGAGCTGACGAGCAAGGAGTTCGACCTCCTGGCGTGCTTCCTCGAGCATCCCGGGATCGTCCTCTCGCGCGAGCGGCTGCTCGACCTCGTCTGGGGCATGACGTATCCCGGAGGGACCCGCACCGTCGACGTGCACGTCGCGCAGTTGCGGCGCAAGCTGGGCGATCCGGAGGGGATCCGGACCGTGCGCGGCTCCGGCTACAAGCTCATTCCGGCCTGAGATGTGGGGCAGCGGTCTCCGTTCGCGGCTCTTCCAGGCGATCGGGGTCGTCGTCCTCATCTGCGTCGCGCTCACGATCGGCCTCGGCGTCGTCCTCACGCATCGGGCCGTCAACCGCGCCGCGTTGAGAGACGTCGGGCATCAGTCGGATTTGCTCGCGAAGGAGCTCAAGGCCGGCGTGTTCACGGTGCAGACCCTGCAGGCTCGCATCGGGGCGACGCTCAACCGGCAGCACGAGCACGTCGTCTACGCCGTGCAGGACCTGCCGCCGTGGGCGCAGGCGCGGCTCGCCCAGGGGAAACCGGCAGAAGGGACGATGGACTTCGGGGGCGACCCGTCGTACTTCGCCGCGCGCAAGGCGAACCCGGGCTGGGTCATCCTCATCCGGTCGAAAAGCACCGTCGGCTCCCTCTTCTCGCCGTACGTGTGGGGGTTGTTCATCGCAGCTGCGGCGGGAGGGTTGCTCGCCGCACTCGCTGCCTTCCTGTTGGCCCGTCGCATCTCGCGGCCGGTTGACCGGATCGCCGCAGCGGCGCGCACGCTCACGGGCGGCACGCACCCCGAGCCGGTGCCGGTCGAGGGAGCTGCCGAGATCGCGACGCTGGCCGTCGCCTTCAACGAGCTCGCCTCGCAGCTCCGCCAGGCGCAGGAGGCCGAGCGGAACTTCCTTCTCTCGGTCAGCCACGAGCTGAAGACGCCCCTCACCGCGATCCGCGGCTACGCCGAGGCGGTCGAGGACGGCGCCGTCGACCCGCGGGAGGCTGCGGCGACCGTCGCCTCCGAGGCTCGCCGGCTCGAGCGGCTCGTCAAGGACCTGCTCGACCTCGCTCGGATGAACCGCACCGATTTCGGCGTCACCAACAGCGTGATCGACCTGACCGAGGTGGTCGAGGACGCCGTCCGGCGCTACGAGCAGCAAGCGGAGAGCTTCGGCGTCGACCTGCAGGCGGTCGCCGACGGTCCCGCGCCCGCCGTCGCCGACGCGGACCGAGTGCTGCAGGTCGTGTCGAACCTCGTCGAGAACGCGCTGCGGCTCACACCCGAGGGCGGCGGGGTGCGCGTCGTCGCGGCACCCGGCGAGCTGCGCGTCGAGGACACCGGCCCGGGGATCGCGGCGGACGACGCCGAGCACGCGTTCGAGCGCTTCTACCTCCACGAGCGGTACGGCAGGGAGCGCCGGGTCGGCACCGGGCTGGGGCTCGCGATCGTGAAGGAGCTGACGCTGGCGATGGGTGGGACCGTCGACGTCGAGAGCCGCCCAGGAACGCTCACCGTCTTCACCGTGCGCCTCCGCGTGCCGAAGGTCGCCGCCCGCGAGACACTCCCCGCGTGACGTCACACTCCAGACACGGTACAACGTACCGTGACGTGACCGTGACGCGGGGCGACATCGAGCGAGCGCAGGTCGTGATCGCCGGGCGGATCCACCGGACGCCCACGTTCCGCTCGACCGAGCTCGGCGTCTCGCTCAAGGCCGAGCTTTTCCAGCACACGGGGTCCTTCAAGGCGCGTGGCGCGCTCAACCGCCTCGCGGCGCTCACGCTGGAGGAGCGGGGGCGCGGCGTCGTCACGTGGTCGGCCGGGAACCACGCCCAGGCGGTCGCGTGGGCGGCCGCAGAGGCGAGCGTCGACTGCCTCGTCCAGATGTGGCAGACCGCGAGCCCGTTCAAGGTCGAGCGCGCGCGCTCGTACGGTGCGACCGTCGACACGTCCTCGCCCGACCCCGCCGCGGCCTACGACCGGACCCTCGAG
This sequence comes from Thermoleophilia bacterium, assembly GCA_025928515.1. Classification (GTDB taxonomy): domain Bacteria; phylum Actinomycetota; class Thermoleophilia; order Gaiellales; family Gaiellaceae; genus Palsa-739. The sequence continues at coordinate 8,861 of JAICJI010000009.1, read as the reverse complement.
GTCGTCGACCGCGAAGGACGCGTCTTCGTCCACCCGCACTCGGATCCGCTCGTCGTCGCGGGGCACGGGACGCTCGCGCTCGAGCTGCTCGAAGACGTGCCCGATCTCGACACCGTCGTGGTCGGTGTCGGCGGCGGCGGGCTCGTCTCGGGCATCGTCACCGCGCTCGACGGCCGCGCCCGGGTCGTCGCCGTCGAGCCGGAGCGATCGCCTGCCCTCAGCGCCGGCCTCGAGGCGGGCGAACCGGTTCGCGTCGGGACGGACACGATCGCCGACGGCCTCGCTCCGCCGTTCGCGGGGGAGCTTCCGCTCGAGGTCTGCCGGGGCCGGGTGGAGTCGGTGCTCGTGACCGAGGAGGAGATCGCGGACGGGATGCGCTTCCTCTACACGCAGGCGAAGCTGGCGTGCGAGCCGGCGGGCGCCGCGGCGGCCGGAGCGGTGCTCGCGGGCAAGGTCGAAGCGGGCCGCGGAGTGGCCGTGATCGTCTCCGGCGGCAACGTGGAGCCCCAGCAGGCCGCTGCTATCTTGAGAGAGCAGTGAAAGCCGACATCCATCCCGAGTACGTCCTCGCAACGGTGACGTGCTCCTGTGGGAACACGTTCCAGACTCGCTCGACGAAGCCCGAGCTGCACGTCGAGATCTGCTCGCAATGCCACCCGTTCTACACGGGCAAGCAGAAGCTCATGGACACGGGCGGTCGTGTCGAGCGCTTCCAGCGTCGCCTGGAGCGCGCCGGTCAAGCGCGACGCGGCTAGCGCCGAAGAGACACCATGGCAAACGTCGGCGGACAGGCGGTCCTCGAGGGCGTGATGATGCGCGGCCCCGGGACCTGGGCCGTCGCAGTTCGCACGCCGTCCGGCGAGATCGCGCAGGTTTCGCGCCCGATCGACTCCGCGATGGCGCGCCATTTTTTCTTCCGGCTGCCGATCGTGCGCGGCGTGATGGCGCTCGGCGAGTCGCTCGCGATCGGCTTCCGCGCGCTCGCCATCTCGGCGAACTACGCCTCGCGGCAGGAAGGGGAGGACGGCGAGGTCGAGACCGAGCTCTCTCGCGGCGCCCTCATCTTCGCGTTCGCGGTCGCGATCGGCTTCGCCGTGATGGTCTTCAAGGTGGGGCCGGCACTGATCACCGACGCCTTGCCGATCTCGAGCGGTGGCTGGTTCGTGATCGTCGAGGGGCTGATCCGGGTCACGATGTTCGTCCTCTACCTCGCGCTCATCTCGCTCCTGCCCGACCTGCGCCGCGTCTTCCAGTACCACGCGGCCGAGCACAAGGCGATCAACGCCTACGAGGCCGGCGAGCCGCTCGAGCCGGAAGTCGTGCAGCGCTACTCGCTCATCCACCCCCGCTGCGGGACCGCGTTCCTGCTCTGGGTGATGGTGCTCGCCGTCTTCGTCTTCGCGTTCTTCGGCCGTCCTGCCTGGTACTGGCTGATCGCGACCCGGATCCTGCTCCTGCCGCTGATCGCCGGGCTCGCATACGAGTTGATCCGCTTCGCGGGCAAGCACCAGGACAACCGGGTGCTGATGACGTTGCTCGCGCCGGGCCTCTGGCTGCAGCGGCTGACGACGCGTGAGCCGTCGCTCGACCAGCTGGAGGTCTCGATCCGCGCGCTCCGTGAGGTGCTCGCGCTCGAGAAGGCGCCGGGCGAGCCGTCGCTCGTCGAGGTGATGGCCTGATGGCAACCGAACGCCGAGCGGAAGTGCGCTGGCAGGGGAGCCTGCTCGAGGGCTCGGGCCGGATCGAGTCGACGACGAGCGGGGCGCTCGGTGAGCTCGGCGTCACCTGGAAGGCCCGCTCCGAGGACGAGCACGGCGGCTTGACGAGCCCCGAGGAGCTGATCGCGGCAGCGCATGCGGCGTGCTTCTCGATGGCGCTCTCCTTCGGTCTCGCCAAGGCCGGCACGCCCGCGGACGAGCTACACACCTCGGCGACCGTCACCTTCCAGCCGGGCGAGGGCATTACGCGCATCGCACTGACCGTCGACGGTCGGGTGCCGGCGATCGACGCCTCCGCCTTCGAGGAAGCGGCCGAGGCCGCGAAGCAGAACTGCCCCGTGTCGCAGGCGCTCGCCGCTGTCCCCGAGATCAGCCTGACTGCACGACTGAGCTAGACCGCGTCGATGCGTCCGGTGTGGACGTCGTAGACGAAGCCGGTCGCCGAGAACGACTCCGGCAGCAGCGGATTGCTGCGGATCGCCTCGACGCTCTGGCGCACGCGCTGGGGGACGTCCGGAAACGGCTCGAAGTCGATGCTCTCCGACTCCGGCCCGAGCCTCTCGTGCAAATCGGCGTTCGTGAACGTGAGCATTCCGCAGTCGGTGTGGCCGATCACGAGCGCTTCCTCCGTCCCGAGCAGGTGGTGGGAGATGACGAGGGAGCGGATCGTCTCGTCGTTGACGAGCGCGCCCGCGTTGCGGATCACGTGCGCGTCGCCGACCGCGAGGCCGAGGAATCTCGCCGGATCGAGGCGCGCGTCCATGCACGTGACGACGGCGAACTTCCTACCCGGCGGCATGGGGAGTTGGCCCCCTTCGAACTCGGAGACGTAGCTTTCGTTGGCTGCGGTGACCTCGTCCACGACGGACATCTTGCCCTGCACCTCCCGGCTCGAAGCTTTACCGACTAAAGCGTGAAGCTATCCGAAGTGAAGTGGTCTAAGCAAGCATTACGCTGACCCCGCGATGGCAACCGACTTCGACAACCTCGTCGCCGAGCTCGAACGCTCGTACGAAGAGCTCCAGGCACGGATGGCCGATCCGGCCGTCTACAACGACCACCGCGAGGCGGCGGACGTCGGCCGGCGCCTGAAGGAGCTCGAGACGCCGTACAAGCTCGCGCGGGAGTGGAAGTCGGCGCACGACGACCTCGCCGCCGCGCGCGAGGACTCGGATCTGCGCGAGCTCGTCCCCGAGCTCGAAGACCGCACGAGCAGGCTCCAGGAGGAGCTGCGGCTCGCGCTCGTGCCGACGGATCCGGCCGACCGCAAGGACGTGATCGTCGAGGTGCGGCAGGGTGTCGGCGGGGACGAGGCCGCTCTCTGGGCGGGCGACGTCTACCGGATGCTCGCGCGCTACGCCGAGCGGCGCGGCTTCAAGGTCGAGCAGCTCGAGGCGAGCCCGAGCGACGGCGGCGGCTACAAGGAGGTCACGTTCGCCGTCAAGGGCGACGGCGCCTACTCCGTGTTCAAGTGGGAGGGCGGCACGCATCGTGTGCAGCGCGTGCCCGAGACCGAGAGCGCGGGTCGCATCCACACGTCGACCGCGACCGTGGCCGTGATGCCCGAGGCCGAGGAGGTCGAGGTCCAGATCGATCAGAACGACCTCAAGATCGACGTCTACCGCTCGACCGGCCCCGGCGGCCAGTCGGTCAACACGACCGACTCGGCCGTGCGGATCACGCACCTGCCGACCGGGGTCGTTGTCTCGATGCAGGACGAGAAATCGCAGCTGCAGAACCGCGAAAAGGCGATGCGCGTGCTGCGGGCGCGCCTCTTCGAGCGCGAGCTCACGCGGCAGCGGGCGGAGCTCGACGCGACCCGCCGCTCGCAGATCGGTTCGGGTGAGCGGGCCGAGAAGATCCGCACCTACAACTTCCCCGAGAACCGGCTCACCGACCACCGCGTCAAGCTGACCGTCCATCAGCTCGACAAGATCCTGGGCGGCGAGCTCGACGACTTCACCGAAGCGCTCGTGACCGCCGATCGGCATCGCGCGCTCGGCGAATGACGGCCCGCGAAGCGCTCGCCGAGGCCGAACGGAGGCTCGCCGCGGCCGGCGTCGAGACGGCGCGCGTCGACGCCGAATGGCTCGTCGCGCATCTCCTCGGCACGACGCGTTCGGGGCTTGCGGGACGGTTGGAGGACGAGGTCGACGGCCTGGAGCCGCTGCTCGTGCGGCGCGAGGCGCGCGAGCCGCTCGCCTACGTCCTCGGCGAATGGGGCTTCCGCCGGTTGATGCTGAAGACGGACGCGCGTGCGCTCGTGCCGCGCCCCGAGACCGAGACGCTCGTCGAGCGCGCGCTCGCGGTCGCTGAGGTGTTCGCGCGGCCGCGGATCCTCGACGTCGGCGTCGGCTCGGGCGCGATCGCCCTCGCCCTGAAGGACGAGCGGCCGGACGCACAGGTCACCGGGGTCGACGTCTCGGCCGATGCCCTCGCGCTCGCGCGCGAGAACGCCGACCGGCTCGGGCTCGAGATCGAGCTCCGGCTCGGGGACGGCGTCGAGGCGGCCGCCGAGGGCTGGGACGTGGTCGTCGCGAATCCGCCGTACGTCGCGAGCCTCGATGAGCTTCAACCTGAGCTGCACTGGGAGCCCGGCGTTGCGCTCCTGGGCCGTGGCGAGCACGAGCGGCTGGCGCGCGCGGCGCAGGCGCGCTTCGTCGTCTTCGAGGCCGGAGACGGCCAGGCGACAGAGGTCGCAGCGATGCTCGAGGGGCTCGGCTTCGCCGGCGTCGCCGTCACGAAAGACCTCACCGGCCGCGATAGGGTCGTCGAAGGAAGGCTCCCGTGATCGAGATCTTCACCACACGCGGCGGGCTCACGCTCTCCTACGAGCGGCGGGGCAGCGGCCCGCTTCTCGTCTGCCATCCCGGCGGTCCGGGCGGGTCGTCTGCCGAGTTCGAGGACTTCGCCGGGCTCGACGACACGTTCGAGCTCGTTCTGTTCAGCCCGCGCGGCTCGCACGGATCGGATCCGGCCGACGACTATGCGCTCGCTTCGTACGTCGGCGATCTCGAGGCGCTCCGCGAGCACCTCGGCGTCGAGACGATCGACCTGCTCGGCTTCTCCCACGGCGGGGTCGTCGCCATGGCCTACGCCGCGACCTTCGGGGCGAACGTGCGCCGGCTCGTGCTCGTCGACACCCTCGCGATCTGGGGGGAAGAGGCCGAGGCCGCGATGCAGCGGGGGGTCGAGGCGCGCGCGGGCGAGCCGTGGTTCCCGGAGGCGCTGAAGGCGATCGAGGAGGAGCAGGCCGGCGAGTTCTCGTCCGCGGAGGAGCTCATCGCGAACCTGCAGCGGCAGATCCCCCTCTACTTCCACCGCTGGGAGGGCAACGAGGCGGTCGGCGGACGGCTGGCCGCGGATTTCGCGCGCGCCGAGCCGCTGCACCAATTCAACACCGTCGAGTTCCCGGCGCTCGACCTTCGCGCCGAGCTGCGCGCAATCGGGGCCCCGACGCTCGTCGTCTGCGGCGAGGGCGACTTCATCGCCGGCCCCGCCTGCGCCGAGGCGATCGTTCGGGAGTTGTCGGACGTGCGGCTCGTCACGATCCCGAAGGCGGGTCACTTCGTCTACGTCGAGCAACCCGAGGCATTCCGCGCCGCCCTGACCGAGTTCCTGCGGTGACGGAGGAGGCGGTCGCCGCGCTGCGCGCAGGGCAGGCGGTGATCCTCCCGACCGACACGGTCTACGGGCTTTGCGCCCTGCCGGGCTACGAGGACGTGCTCTACGAGCTCAAGGGACGCGACCGGTCGAAGCCGGTTGCGCTCCTCGCAGCGGACGTCGATGCGCTCGTCGTAGCTGTGCCCGGCGTCGACCGCGAGGTCCTCGAGCGCTATCTCCCCGGTCCGTACACGCTCATCGTGGGGAGCCCGTCCGTCGGCGTCCGCGTACCGAGCCTTCCCCCGGTCGCGGTCGACGTCGTCCGCGCAGTGGGCGTCGTCGCCGCGACGAGTGCGAACCTCTCCGGCGGCCCCGACCCCCGGCGCGTCGAGGACGTCGCGGCAGAGATCCGCGCGGGCTGTGGTGCGATCCTCGACGCGGGCGAGCTGCCCGGCATCCCGTCCACCGTGATCGATCTCACGAGCGGCGAGCCGCGCGTCCTCCGGCAGGGCGCCGGCGCGCGTCCCGAGTAGCATCCACCCCGTGGCGACGACGCAGGCGACGTTCCAGCAGCTGAAGCACGCCGGCCTCGACGAGATCGATCCCGACATCGCGCGGCTCATCGGCGATGAGCTCGAGCGCCAGCGGGGGCAGATCGAGCTGATCGCGTCCGAGAACTTCACGTGGCCCGCGGTGCTCGAGGCGGTGGGCTCGGTGCCGACGAACAAGTACGCGGAGGGCTATCCGGGCCGCCGCTACTACGGCGGCTGCGAGGTGATCGACGAGATCGAGCAGCTCGCGATCGACCGCGCGAAGGAGCTGTTCGGCGCGGAGCACGCGAACGTCCAGCCGCATGCGGGCGCGCAGACGAACATGGCCGTCTACGCGGCCGTGATGGCTCCGGGCGACACGCTGATGGCGCTCGCCCTCAACCAGGGCGGCCACCTCACGCACGGCCACAAGGTCAACTTCTCGGGTCGCCTCTACAACGTCGCCCACTACGAGGTCTCGCGCGAGACGATGACCGTCGACTACGACGACGTGCTCGCGAAGGCGAAGGAGGCGCGGCCGAAGGTGCTCGTGTGCGGCGGGTCGGCCTATCCGCGCACCGTCGAGGCCGACCGCTTCCGGGCGATCGCCGACGAGGTGGGGGCGCTCCTCCTCTGCGACATGGCCCACTTCGCCGGGCTCGTCGCTGCCGGCCTGCTCCCGAACCCGGTCGAGCACTGCGACTTCGTCACCTCGACGACGCACAAGACCCTCGCGGGCCCGCGCGCCGGCTTCGTCCTCTGCCGTGAGGAGCACGCGAAGGCGCTCGACTCCGCAGTGATGCCGGGAATGCAGGGCGGGCCGCTCGAGCACACGATCGCGGCCAAGGCGACGTGTTTCCGCATCGCGATGACCGAGGCGTTCCGCGAGTACCAGGCGCAGATTCGCCGCAACGCCGACGCGCTGGGCGAGGCGCTCGTCGAAGGCGGCCTCTCGCTCGTCACGGGCGGCACCGACACGCACCTGCTGCTCGTCGACCTGCGCGACTCGGAGTGGACGGGCAAGGCAGCGGAGGAGCGGCTGCACGAGATCTCGGTCACCGTCAACCGGAACACGGTGCCGTTCGACGAACGGTCGCCGTTCGTCACGTCGGGCATTCGGCTCGGCTCGCCGGCGATGACGATGCGCGGCTTCGACGAGGACGACTTCCGCGAGGTGGGGCGGATCATCTGCGCCGCACTGTCCGAGTCCCCTGACCTCGACGGCCTGCGTTCCGAGGTCGCGGCGCTGTGCGCGAAGCGGCCACTCTACGAGGGGTTCCGCGGCTGGACGACGTACGTCGCTTGAGCCAACCGCGCCTCACCGTGGTCGGGCATCCGCTCGTCCAGCACAAGCTCAGCTACCTCCGCGACAAGGACACGCCGACCGTCCACTTCCGCAAGCTCGCGAGCGAGATCACGCTCCTCCTCACGTACGAGGCCACGAAGGACATGGCCACCGAACCGACGGAGATCGAGACGCCGCTCGAGCAGATGACCGCGCAGCGGATCTCCGGCAAGAAGGTCGCGGTCTGCCCCGTGCTGCGGGCGGGCGTCGGGATGCTCGACGGCGTCCTGTCGCTCGTCTCGAGCGCGCGCGTCGGTTTCGTCGGGATGTACCGCGACGAGGAGACCCTCGAGCCCGTCCAGTACTACCTCAAGCTGCCCGACGACCTGTCCGAGCGGGACGCGATCGTGCTCGACCCGATGCTCGCGACGGGCCACTCCAGCTGTGCAGCAATCGGAGCCGTCAAGGACGCGGGCGCGCAGTCGGTGACGCTCGTCTGCATCGTCGCTGCGCCGCCGGGGATCGAAGAGGTGCACCGCCTACACCCGGACGTCCACATCGTCTGCGCCGCCGTCGACCGGGAGTTGAACGACCGCGGCTTCATCGTCCCCGGCCTCGGCGACGCCGGCGACCGGCTCTACGGAACGAAGTAGGCGTTCGGTCAGGCGAGAGGACGCTCGCCCAGGCGAGTGTTACCGGCGTGGTCTACGTGTTGATCAGGTCGGGTGAGACGAGACCGGCTCAGGACCGGAGACTCTTCGGGGGCCAGCCCGGCGGAAGTGTGGTCCGACCTCGTTTGTCGAGCGGTAGGCGGTCGCGTGCGAGGCAAGAGGCGAGGACTGCGCCGTCGGCTCGGAGTTTGATCGCCATCAGGCCCGGTGTAGATGAGTCTTCGTACGGCCCGAGGCCCCGCTTGACGGGGACGCCCATCGCGAGTGCGGGTCCTCGGTAGCTGTGATCAACACGGCAGGTGACAAGGTCGCCTGGCCGGAGCACCCCGGGGGCGAAGGTACGAGTTTGGTTCAGTCCAACGAAGCGATGTCGTAATCGCTCGAGCCGTAGGGGCTGCCCGTGTGGTCCTGCGAGGCCGAGCTTCGCGATCAGTGCCATCTGCGTCGTCCAGGTGCTCTCGCCGCTGAAGTGGATGGGCTTCCCGTTCAGGCGGCCGCTGATCTTGAAGTACCAGACGTCTTCTCCAAAACCGTTGTAGAAGGGCTTCGGATTCGTCACGAGGCTGGGCTGCGCAGCGATGGCCGCGCAGGCCTTAGCGGGCTGCGCCACGTTGCCGCCTGCGGGATCGCATCTGAGATGGAAAAGCGCCCGTCCACCCTTCAGACCCAAAGCGCCGCCGTTTTCAGCCACTGCGAGCACGGTCAGATTCGCAGGCACCGGGGTTACCGAGCCCAGACCTCGCAACTCGAAACCGAGCACAGGTGCCACCGCGACCAACACCAGCGCCGACAAGACAATCCAGCGGCGTCGCAAGCCGCGCCACATCTCCGTCTTGGCGTGATGCCCCATCCTGGATGCAGCCGAAAACGTCATTGCCGCTCTCTATACGTCGCCGGCATCGCTCCGGTCACACCGCTCAGGGGTCGGTAAGACTCGGCGAGGGTGTCTGTCTGGGACGCTCGCCAGCCTGGTTGTCGCCGTGTGGGGTGTGACTCGTCAGGGGTTTGGCCGCTTGGTCGTGCCTTGGGAATGAACTGTCCGCTCGTGCGCGGC
>JAICJI010000047.1 GCA_025928515.1 Thermoleophilia bacterium | reverse complement strand
TGCTTCCGCGTCTTGGCGAAGGCGCAGAACTTGCACTTCACCCGGCAGACGTTCGTCTGGTACAGGTTGATGTTCTGGACGTAGTAGACCTCGTCGCCGCCTCCGCGGTGCCGGCGCGCGAGGTCGGCGAGATCGCCGAGTGCGAGCAGGTCGTCCGTCTCCATCAGCGCGACGCCGTCGTCGAAGTCGAGCCGCTCGCCGGCGAGCACCTTCTCCCGGATCGGCGCGAGCGTGTCGAGAGTGTCCAGAACCGCCATGCGGCGCTTACCTTTCCCGATCGACGACTGAGTGAGTCAGGGCTTCGAGCTCCCCACGGTGGAGCTCGCCGTCGAGCCTCGCCCTGGCGCGTTCAGCGTAGTCGAGGGCGACCCGGCGGGAGTCGTCGAGAGCGCCGGTCGCGGCGACGCGCATGAGCGCCCCGTCCATCGGACCGCCCGCGAGCGCCGCCCGGACGACGGCGTCCTGCTGGGCGGCGAGTAGCAGCGGTAGCGTCGGAGTGCCGTCGCGGAGGTCGGTGCCGGCGATCTTTCCGGTCTCGATCGTGGCGCCCGAGCAGTCGAGGACGTCATCCGCGATCTGGAACGCGATCCCGAGCGCGAGCCCGTATTCGCCCGAGCCGCCGCCGAGCCGGCACGCGGCCTCGAACAGCTTCCCGGTCTTCAGCGCGCACCGGGTCAGGTAGGCGTCGACGGTGGTCGACGGATCGCGTGTCTGCGTCCGCTGCAGCGCCTCGCCACGTGCGAGAGCGAGCGTCGCATCCGCGAGGATGTCGACGGCCTCGGCGTCTCCCGTCGCGCTCAGCTCGGAGAACGCGCGCGCGAAGAGGTAGTCGCCGGTCGCGCGCGCGGCGGCCGGGCCGTAGACCGACCAGGCGGCCGCCTTGCCGCGGCGAAAGTGGGCGCGGTCGATCAGGTCGTCGTGGACGAGCGTCGCCATGTGAACGAGCTCGACGGCGACGCCGGCCGCGAGCGACGGCTCGGTCCCTGCCGGCGCGGAGAGGAAGACGAGCGCGGGCCGCAGGCGCTTGCCGCCGGCGGCGAGCGCCTCGTTGCCGACTGCCGCGACGAGGCCCGGATGTGTGGCGACGCTCCGCGCGAGCCGTTCCTCGAGCGCGTCGAGATAGCCGTCGAGCCCGGGCACCGACCGGAAGTCCGCGAGGGTCGCCGTCAATTCGCCTCCCCAACGTGCAAGGCCACGATACCGCCGGCGAAAAGCCGGAATCGCACCGCCTCGAAGCCGCATGAGCCGAGCAGCGTCGCGAGCTCCTCGGGGCCTGGGAAGCGGCGGACGCTCGCGGGTAGGTACGTGTACGCGGAGCCGCCCGGGAGAACGCGGCCGAGCAGCGGGACGACGCGGTCGAACCAGAGCCGGTAGAAGGGCGCGAGCGGTCCGCGAGGAGTCGTGATCTCGAGGATCCCGAGCCGCCCGCCGGGCCTAAGCACGCGACGCAGCTCCCGGATTCCCCCCTCGAGGTTCTCGACGTTGCGGATGCCGAAGCCCACCACGGCCGAGTCGAAGCTCGCGTCCTCGAACGGCAGCGCGAGCAGGTCTGCCTGCCTCCATTCGAGCTCCGGCACCTTGCGCCGCGCGCGCTCGAGCATCCGCTCGGAGAAATCGATCCCGATCACGTGGCCGGCGCCGCCCGCCCAGGCGGCGCGAGCGAGGTCGCCGGTGCCGCAACACGCGTCGAGGACGTGATCGCCCGAGCGAACCGTTGCCCGCACCGTCGCCTTGCGCCAGCGCTGGTCCAGTCCGACCGTCATCACGCGGTTCATCGCGTCGTAGACGGGCGCGATGCGGTCGAACATCCGCTGGACGCCCTCCGCCGGCAGGCGGCCCGTCTCCACCGTCACGTCTGTCCCCACCGGGGCGTGAGCGCATGGTCGAGGCCGAGCTGGTCGAGCGCCCGCGCGACGACGAAATCGACGAGGCTCTCGACGGTCTCTGCGCCGTGGTAGAAGCCGGGCGCGAGAAAGAGGATCGTCGCTCCGGCCTCGCGCAGGGTGAGCATGTTGCGTAGGTGGATCGCCGAGAGCGGCGTCTCGCGCGGCATCAGCACGAGGCGGCGCTCCTCCTTGATCGCCACCGACGCCGCGCGGTGGATGAGGTTCTGCATCGCGCCGGAAGCGACAGTCCCTAGCGTGCCCATCGAGCACGGGCAGATCAGGTACGCGTCGACCTTCGCCGAGCCCGAGGCGTACGGAGCGCTCCAGTCTTGCGGGTCGTACACGCGGGCGGCGCCGTTCGCGTGCTCGAGGAGCCGGGCGAGCGTCTCGTCGCGCGGCAGCCGTGGATCGCCGAAGAGCTCGGTTCCGAGCACCTCGATCCCGGCACTCGACGCGCAGACACCGATCTCGCAGCCCGCCGCGGCAAGCCCCTCGAGCAGCCGAGCGGCATACGGCGCCCCGGAGGCACCCGTGATCCCCAGGAATACGTGCATTCCCAGGGATTGTCGCTGCTAGTGGACGCCCTTGGAGGCTTCTAGGAAGACCGCGAGCTGGTGCAGCCGCCTGTCGCCGAGCGAGGCGAACGACGGCATCGGCGAGCCCGGCACTACCGAGGCCGGAATCCGCAGGTGCCGGATCTGGAGGCGGATGCCGAGATGGCGCCTTCCGATCGCGGTCAGATCGGGCCCGCCGAGCAGGCTCCTACCGGAACCGGCGTACGTGTGACACGCTGTACATCCCGAAGCGTCAAAGAGCTTCGCGCCGGGGATCGCCGTCGCAGGTAGGCGCTCGAGTCGCTTCCACCGCGCCGCCTCCGGGCCGACCGGCGGCGGAGGTTGAACCACGAGCTTGCCCGAGCCGCGCGCCACGCTCGAATGCGTCGCCCCTGCAAACGGCGCGAACCCCCCGAACCAACCGCAACCGGCCAGCAGCGGAGCGAGGAGCGCCAATCCGAGGAGCCGACGCATCGCGCCGACTCTACTCCCCTACTTGCCGCCCTTGGAAGCTTCGAGGAAGACGGCGAGCTGGCGCAGGCGCTGAGGGCCGAGAGACGCGAACGACGGCATCGGCGAGCCCGGGGTGACCGAGCCCGGGTTCTGCAGATGCCGGATCTGAGTCGGGACGCCGAGGTTGCGCGTGCCGATCGCCGTCAGGTCCGGCGCACCGAGCTGAGATCCACCCGCTCCGTTGTACGTGTGGCAATTCGTGCAGCCGGCCGAAGCGAAGAGCCTCGCCCCGGGCAGCGCGCCCGGCGGCAGGTGCTCGGCCTTCACCCAGTTCGGGATGTCCTGCTTGATCTCGGAGGCGAGCGCCTCCTTGGCGGTCGCTCCCTTCCACGTCAGGACCCCCATCGAGATGATCGTCAGCACGGCGGCGACCATCGCGACCGGGCGGGCCGACGGCCGGCGCACGCGGCGCCGGTCGAGGAACGGCAGCATGATCAGGAGCACGAGCGCGATGGTGGGGATGCCGATCGTGCCGAGGAAGACCGACTCCGGCCACTTGAAGATCCGCAGCAGGTAGAAGAGGAAGTAGAAGTACCAGTCCGGCCGCGGGACGAAGCTCGTCGTGCCCGGGTCGGCCGGTTGCGCGACTTCCCCTCCGAGCAGGCCCTTGTGGAGCGGATCGTGGTGCGGGCCGAACGCCGTCCACTTCCAGATCACCGCGAGGCTGACGATCACCACGACGACGAAGACGCTCATGATCGTGTCGTGGAACATCGCGTACGGGTAGAAGGGCTTCCCGCGCGCCTTGACGTCCGCCTTGTAGCGGGCGAACTCCGCCCGGGCCTCGTCGGTCCGGGACGGCTTCTCCTTCGGGATCGCGGCCACTATTCACGCCCTCCCGGCTCAGCCTGCATGGCGGATGCGCCGGCCGGCCGCGGCACCGGCCGCGTCAGGCCAGCCCGCCGCCCGTCGGCCTCCGCCTCCTCGGGCTCCATGCCCGCGGCGTCCTTCGACCACGGCGGCGAGGTGACGCCGAGCCGGATCACGAGGTAGAGATGGAGCGTGATGAGGGCGATGATCGCGCCCGGGATCACGAGCATGTGCAGCGAGTAGAAGCGGGTCAGCGTCTCGCCGCTGATCTCCTGTCCGCCACGTAAGAACTGCGCAAGCCACGGGCCCAAGAACGGCGCCGTCCCGTTGAGGTTGATCCCCACCACGCTCGCCCAGTACGCGGTCTGGTCCCACGGCAGCAGGTAGCCCGTGAAGCCCTCCATCATCCCCATCACGAGGATGAGGACGCCGATGATCCAGTTCAGCTCGCGCGGATACTTGTAGGCGCCGAACAGGAAGACGCGGCCCATGTGCAGGAACATGAGGATGATGAAGACGCTCGCGCCCCACTTGTGCATGCCCCGCACGAGCCAGCCCATCGTCAGGTGGTCGGTGATGTTGACGATCGACTCCCAGGCGACCGGCTTCCCGGTGTGCGGATCGGTCGACGCAGACGGGTCGTAGTACATCGCGAGGATCACGCCGGTGATCGCCTGCACGAGGAACGCAGTGAGCGCGGCCGAGCCGAGCGTCTGCATCCAGTTGATGTCCGACGGGACGTTGCGGAAGAGGAAGTAACGGACGCCGCCGACGAGGCCCGACCGCTCCTCGACCCAGTCGAGCGGGAAATTGATGAGCTCCTCCATCCGCTGGCGGCGGAGCTCGGCCTTCGTCGGCGTGCGTCTGTACGTCGTCGCCATCAGTGATGTGGCGGCTGGAGGGGATAGAACCACTGCTCGGGCCCGTCGAGGTGCTCGCCCGGCCCGGACTCCTGGTACTTGTGGATCTTGGCCTGTGCGCCGGTGCCGACGACGTGCGAGACGGAGTACGTGCTGAGCAGGATGAGGCGGCCGTTGTCGACCTCGAAGTCGAAGCGGTCGAGCGCGCGCACCGGCGGCCCGGCGGTGCGGTTGCCCTCGGTGTCGTACTGGCCGCCGTGGCACGGGCAGCCGTAGCCGGCCGGAACGACCGGATTCAGCTCGACCCTCCCGTTCGCCGTGTGCTCGACCACGATCGGCTGCTTGAGGATGTCGCTCGTCGGGCCGTTGGCCTGCACTGGGCAGCCGAGGTGCGCGCAGTGGTTCGAGATGATCGTGAAGCTCGGCTGCTGCGTCGTCTGCTTCGTCTTCGGATCGGTCGTGCTGACGACGCCGTTGTTGCGGATGAAGGCCGTGCGCCGGCTGACCTCACCCTCGGCGGGATCGACGATGAACGTCGTGATGAACCACTTGTTGAGCGGGAAGCTCGACAGCGGGCCGAGATCGACCTTGTGCTGCTTCTGGCCGAGGAACGACGGCAGAAGCGCAAAGCCCGCCACGGGCACGGTGATCAGGCCGCCGATCACGCCGCCGAGGCCGAGTGTTGCGCCTTCGAGGAAGCGGCTGCGCGTGACCGTGCTCGGGTCGACGGGCGGCAGCGCAACGCCCTGCTGGTCGGCGGGCGGCGCGGTCATCCCGTCGCCGGCCTCCTTCATCTGGCGCCGCTCGGGCTCGACGACGAGCGATTCCCCGCGCAGCTCGGCCGTCGCGTCGCGCGCCCAGAGGACGCCGAACACGATCGCGATCGCGGCGCCGATCGACGAGATCAGCTCCGGGTTGATCACGAGCCCGACGAGGACGACGACGATGCCGATCGCAAAGCCGATCGGCCACAGCGTCGGCGGTGGCAGGTGCGGCTCCTCGTGGAGCGACTCGTGCTCGGTGTCGGGACTCGGCTGCTCCGGTTCCACCAGAGAGAAGTCTTATCGGAACAGCGGACGCTGCGGAGGGAGAACTAACCGATGCCGTACTCGGCCCAGCGCCTGGTGACGAGCTCCCGGATCTCCGGGCTCATCTCGATCTCGTCGGGCCACGGCCGCGCGCCCTCCTCCGGCCATTTCGCGGTCGCGTCGATGCCGAGCTTCCCGCCGACGAACTGGCGCTCGGGCGCGTGGTCGAGATGGTCGAGCGGCCCTTCGCCGAGCACGACGTCGCGCTTGGGATCGACATTCGCTCCCGCGTAGAAGAGCACCTGGCCGTAGTCATGGACGTCGACGTGGGCGTCGACGACGACGACGCACTTCGTGAGGCTCAACATCCCGAGGCCCCAGATCGCGGACATGACCTTCCGCGCATGGCCAGGGAACTGCTTGCGGATCGAGACGATGCAGCAATTGTGGAAGGCGCCCGCGACCGGCAGGTCGTAGTCCACGATCTCGGGCACGGTCGCGCGCACCGCCGGCAGGAAGATCCGTTCGGTCGCCTTGCCGAGCCAGGCGTCCTCCTGTGGCGGCTTGCCCACGACGATCGACGGATAGATCGCGTCGCGCCGCATGGTCATCGCCGTGACGTGGAAGACCGGGAACGGCTCGGCGGCCGTGTAGTAGCCGGTGTGGTCGCCGAACGGCCCCTCCTCGCCGACCTCGTCCTGCTCGATGTAGCCCTCGAGCACGATCTCCGCCTTCGCGGGCACCTCGACGCCGACCGTGACGCCCTTCACGAGCTCGACCGGCTCGCCGCGGAGGAACCCGGCGAGCATCAGCTCGTCGACGTGCTTCGGCAGCGGCGCGCTCGCGGAGTAGGCGGTGATCGGATCGAGCCCGATGGCGACCGCGACCTCGATGCGGCCGTCGGTCGCGAGGTAGTCGGCGCGGCCGTCCTTGTGGATCTGCCAGTGCATGAAGGTCGTGCTCCGGTCGACTACCTGCATCCGGTACATGCCGACGTTGCGGCCGCCGGTGTGCGGGTCGTGCGTGATCACGGCGGGCAGCGTGATGAACGGCGCCGGGTCGCCGGGCCAGCAGCGCTGGATCGGGAGGAGGCCGAGGTCGAGGTCGTCGCCGCGCAGCACGATCTCCTGGCACGAGCCCTTGCCGACGGTCTTCGGGCGCGAGTCGGCGATCGACTTGAGCTTCTGCAGGCCGCGCACCTTCTCCATCAGCCCGCTCGGAGGCTGCATCTCGAGCACGTCGGCGACGCGCTTCGCAACGTCGTCCAACTTCTCGACGCCGAAGGCGAGGCACACGCGCCGCTCCGTGCCGAACTGGTTGATCAGCAGCGGATGCTGGGAGCCCTTCGGCCGCTCGAACAGCAGCGCCGGCCCGCCGGCCTTGACGGTTCGGTCGACGATCTCGGTGATCTCGAGGTCGGGATCGACCTCGGCCGAGACCCGCACGAGCTCGCCCTCGCGCTCGAGCAGCGCGATCCAGTCGCGGAGATCCTTGGCCGGCACGCGCCGAGTCTACGGTTCAGCCGACTTGGTACCGGTCGATGCGTCCGGGGTACGACCGGCGTGACGTCGACACCGCAATTCGAGAGGCTGCCGGCGAATCGCAGCGGCAGGCGGTCGCCTGGGGGAGTGACCATGAGCGCCCGCGACCACGTGCAAGAGCGATCGAGCGGTCCAGCGGTGCCGACCTGGTTGAGCACCATGACGTTGAACGACGCGGCGTCGCCTGGCCGAAGCGCCACCGTCCGCACCGGAATCAACGAGCCCACCCTGAGGCGTGCATTGTGAATCCGGCCTTCGTGGGCCGGAGTCCGGCGACCGTGTGCTTTCCACTCTCGTTCCTTCCCACGAGCGCGTACGCGCCGAGCGTTGCAGCGGCATGCACCGCAACCACGGCAGCCGCGCCGAGCCTCCGCTTCAACGCCCGCGCCCGCGCCTCGCGAATCAGAAGCTCGAGCTCGTCGAGGCGGGCGGTTCGGGCGGCGCGATGACGCTCAACTCGCTGTCACCGGACTTGCAGAGTGATCTGAGTGACCGGCGCGTTCCAGCTGTGTGGCGCAAGCGTCCACGCGAGCGTGTTCGCGTCGCCGGTCTTCAGATGTGGCGGGATGAAGAACCGCATGGCAAAGCGAACCCCAGCGTGGGGAGCGATCGTCCCGACGGCGCGACAATTGAGGATGTACGCAGCCTGACGGCTGAGCCCCTCCTCGTACGCCGGACACGTTCGGCCGAAGGAGAACGGCCTCGAGCTTCGGTTCCTGAGCACGACGGTGTAGGAGAGCCAGGCGCCCGGGTGCGCCGCCAGGACGGGGTACCGGCGGCTGTCCATCGGATAGCGGATGTGTCCGGTCGGGACGATCCTCGCCGCGAGTGGTAGCGCTGAGCTCGGCGAACCCTGCGGTATCACGGGTGAGAACCGGCTCGCATCGAGAGTCGAGCCTCCGGCCGCGAGGCAAGCGGGCGTCTGCAGGTGGCTCAGGCTGAGATCACGCTCGATCGCGATCCGCCCACCGCCGGGCGCGGCAAGGACCAGCGCCCGCGGCGGCCGGCCGTGGTCGCCGGCGAGATTGCCCGTGCTGCTCGACCCGCGGCCACACCAGTTCGCCCACGTGAGATAGGTGGCAGCCCATCGACCCGGCGCGAGCGAGCGGATCGACCGCTGTGGCGGCGCCAGTGGATCGTACGAAGGCCCGTAGAACGATCCTCGGTGCCGAAGGCGCCATTTCGAAGTGGCGTCCGCGAACGAGAGCTTCGGCGTCCCGACGATCGAGCATGGCGAAGAGCCGCGGTTCTCGAGCAGGAGTGGACCGCCCGACCGGCCGAATCCGATCCCTTGGAGCTCGAGCTTCGCCCGCAGCTGAGATGCGCTACAGGCGGGGGCGAGCGGCGGGTTCGCCGCGCCGAGCTGGGGCTTGGTCGGAAGCCACGGAACGTCACCGGAGCCTTTGCCCGCTCCAAACTGCAGCGCGCCCGCGATTACCACCCCGACGGCCAGGAGGACGCCCGCGGCAAGCAACCTTCGCCTGCGCGCACGTTGCTTCGCCTCCGCGATCAGCGGGTCGAGTTCGAGCGGCAGCGCGGGAACGTGTGCCGACATCGCGCTAGTTTTACTAGCACCACCCGCGGCCGTCAAGGCCCGAAAGCGTTCCGACGGGAGGAGCTAGCGGCGCCGGCGCTTCGCAGCCCAGTGGCTGAGCTCGCCGAGCGCTATCACGCACACGAAGACGCCGCCGGTCGCAAGCATGATCAAGACGACCTTGGCTCCTTCCTGGGCAGCCGTCTCCTCGGCGAACAGGAACTGGAAGGCGGCGGCAAGCACGGCGAGAATCTACCTCACTCCACAGGACGCCCGACGTGGAGATCGGCGAAGTTCGCGGAGCTCTTGCCGAACTCCCACCAGCCGTGCACGTGCGGCTGCACGAACGCCGTGCTCCGCCCGTAGACGAGCGGGATCACGGCCACGCGCTCCGCGACCGCGTAGCGATCGGCCTCGTGGAAGCGCTCCAGGCGACCGCGGTCGCTGCGTTCCTGCCGCGCGGCCTCGATCAGCTCGTCGAAGACCGGATCGGCGAAGCCGCCCTCGTTCGTCCTGCTCGTCGACTGGAAGAGGAGGCGGAGGTAGTACTCGGGGTCGGGATAGCCGGGGAGCCAGCCCGTGATGCGGATGCGACCCTCGGGAGCCGCCGGCGACCCGACACCGCGATGGCGGCGCTCCACGGAGCCCTCCAGCGGCCGGATCGCGACGGTACGCCCGAGCGCCTTCTCCCATGAGCGAGCGATCGTCTCGATGATCGCGTCCCAGGCCACGAGGCCGGCCAGCTCGAGCTCGCCGTCGTAGCCGGACTGCTCCAGGCACTCTCGCGCGAGCTCGGGGTCGTAGCGGAGAGCGATGTCGGGCGTGTGACCCTGGAGAACCGGAGGGACGACGCCGCCGCCTGCGACTACGACATTCGCCGGACAGACCGCAGCGAGCGCCTCCCGGTCGGTCGCGTGCGCGAGCGCACGGCGGAGGTCGAGGTTGCCGGTCACGGGATCGGTGTGGTCGAAACGGATGTAGCCCGACCACGCCGCGCCGCCGAGCTGGACGTCAGGGTGGAGAGACTCCGGCATCAGGTCCGCGAGCCTCGGGGTGTACCGGACGAGCACCAGGTCGAGTTCGCCGCGCTCGTAGGCGTGCAAGGCCTCGCTCAGCTCGGTCCGCACGATCTCGACCTCGGCAACGTTGCCCGGCCGCTCGCCACGGCGGCGCAGGACCAGCCGCTCGTCCGTTCGCTCCGCCACTTCGAATGCGCCGCTGACGGCACGCGCATCGGCGATCCCGTGCATCGCATGCCTCGGCTGCGGGCCGCCGTCGGGGCGGTTCATGGCGCTCATGAAATACGGCGCGGGCGCACTCAGCCGGAACTCGACGGTCCGGTCGTCGAGCGCGTGCACGCCGACCGCGTCCCAGTCGGTGTTCTGGCCGAGATAGGTCTCCTCGCCCCGCTCGAGCGCGAAATAGACGGCGACCGAGGAGCCCGGACTCGCCGGATCGAGCACGCGCTTGATCCCAAACTCGACGTCGTGGGCGGTGAGCGGCGTTCCGTCCGACCACGTCAGCCCCTCGCGCAGGTGGAAGACGTAGCGGAGCCCGTCGTCGGAGATCTCCCAGCTCTCGGCCAGCGATGGGACGATCGTCCGCTCCGGCCACGACTCCACGAGCCGATCGAAGAGCTGCATGCATGCCTGGATGTTCGGCCACGCAATCGCCGACTTCGGGTCGAGGTCGTCTGGCAGGAAGCTCGTCCCGATGCGCAGCCGCTCGGTCGCAATCTGCGGCTCCGGGGGCGTCCAGTGCGCGAACGCCCGCTGATACGCCTCGTTCGCCTCGGCAAAGCGGAGCGAAGTGTGGAGCGCGAGCGCGAGCTTGAAGAGGACGAGCGCGATCTCCTGTCGCTCGCTGCGACGCTCGAGCAGCGGCAGCAAGTCGCGGTAGTGCTCGATCGCCTCGTCCAGCGCGTATTCGAGCCGCGCCTTGTCGCCGGCGCGCAGCAGATAGTCGGCGGCCTTCTCCTCGTCCTCCGCCCGGAGCCAGTGGTACGCGAGCAAGCCGAGCACCTCAGCGTCGCGCTCCGCGTATCGCCCCTCGAGCCACTCCGCAGCGCGCCGGTGGAGTCGCGTGCGCTGCTCGGCGAGGAGCGTCCGGTACGCCGTCTCCTGGATCAGCGCGTGCCGGAACCGGTACTCCGGCTGCGGCCAGCGGCGGCTCTGCCGGAGCAGGCCGAGCCGTTGTAGCTCGTGGAGCTGTTCCGTCACGGGCTCGTCGAGCATGCCCTCGAGCAGCGGCAGCGCGAAGGTGCGCCCGAGTGCCGCTGCCGAGGTGACCAGGTCGCGAGCGGGGGCAGAGAGCCGGTCGAGACGCGCGAGGATCGCCTTCTCCACGGTGGGCGGAACCTCGACCTCGACCGCGTGGTCGAAGCGCCAGCCTTCGTCGATTCGCACGAGGGCCCCGACATCCGCCAGCGATCGCACGAGCTCCTCGAGGAAGAACGGATTACCGTCGGCGGCCTCGAGGACGCGGCGCTCGAGCTGGGCCGGCAGAGTCGCCGGCGCGACGAGAGCGGCCAGCAGCTCCCCGTCTGCGTCTCCGAGCGGCCCGAGGTCCATCTCCCGCAGGAGGTGCGGAAACTCGCGGGCCGCGTGCTCGCGCAACGCCCACGACGGATGGTCACGCTCCGGACGCAGCGAGAGGACGAGCAGCACGGGCGCCTCCTCCGCGAGCGACAGGAGCTGCTCGAGCAGGAGCACCGACGTCGGATCGGCCCAGTGGAGATCCTCGAACGAGAGGACGAGCGGCGCCGACTCCGAGAGCCGCGCAAAGAGCTGGCCGACGACCTCGAACGTCCGCCACTGCAACGCCTCCGGCGAGAGCTCCGAAGTGCGCGCGGCCGCCTCGTGCTCGAGCGCGACCTCGAGCAGGCCGCCGAGGTACGGGTAGAGCTCGTCCGCGCTCGTGTCGAAGAGCTGCTCCAGCCGGCGACGCAGGCCGACGCGCACGCGGAGCTCCGGCTCGTCGGCGCCGGCGCCGATCCACTCGCCGCGCAGCAGGTCGCGGAAAGGCCAGTACGGCAGCGACTCGCCGTACGAGACGCAGCGCCCTTCGAGCCAGCAGGTTCCTTCCTGCTCAGCGACCTCGCGCAACTCGTTGAGGAGGCGCGTCTTGCCGATTCCCGGGTCTCCGGCGACGACGAGGACACCGCCGCGGCCGGCGCGCAGCGCCTCGAGCGCCTCGCGGCCGAGGCCGAGCTCGCGCGAGCGGCCGACGAGGCGCGTCTCGACTCCGGGCAAACCGCGTTGCGTCCGTCCGGCGGCCGCGACCCCGACGACCGGCCACCCTGCGACCGGCTCGCTCTTGCCCTTCAGCTCGAGCTCCTGCACGTCATCCCACTCGAACAGACCCTCGACTGCACGGTGCGTCGCGTCGTCGACGAGCACCGAGCCCGGTTCGGCCGCAGACTGAAGCCGGGCGGCGACGTTCACGGTGTCGCCGAAGGCTGCGTACTCGACCCGCGAGCCCGCGCCGACCTCGCCGACCACGACCGCGCCGGTCGCGGCTCCGACCCGGACGCCGAACCCCTCCGCGCCCCAGCCGCGCCGCACCTCGCGGGCGTATTCCTCCATCTCGCCGACGATGCGTAGCGCGCAGCGAACGGCGCGCTCGGCATCGTCCTCGCGCGTCGTGGGTGCGCCGAAGAAGGCGAGCACGCCGTCGCCCGCGAGGTCCTTGACGTGACCCCCGAGCGACTCCACTTCGCCGACGATCCGGGCGACCGCCTCTCCGACGACGAGCTTCACGTCCTCGGCGTCGAGTCGCTCCGCGAGCGCCGTCGAGCCGACGACGTCGGCAAACACCGCCGTCAGGACCTTGCGCTCCTCGCGGACAGCGGACGTCATAGGAAGAGAAAAGCGAACGAGGGCGCGCGGATCAAGCCGAACGCCGCTCGGCGTGGGCGGCGAGCGCGCCGTCGACCGGGTCGTCGCCGGCGGCATTGCGCGCTGCACGATCGAGCGGCACCGGATCGGCGTGGAGCCGGAGCTCCGTCCGCGCCTCGTCGAGCGCGCCACGGCCGAGCAGCGCAGCCGTCGCCGCCCAGAGCGGCCCGTCGCCATCCGTCTCCTCCGCTCGCACCTGGCTGCAGAGCGAAATCAGCTCCGCGAGATCGGCCACGGCATCGACGTCGTGCAACGCCGAGATGCGAGCGACGCCGTGCGCGTAGAGGTAGTCGCCGAGCAGCAGTGCCGTGTCGTGGTCGGGCGCCGCGAACAGGCGCGGGCGGCCGTAGTGGACGAGGTAGCCCTCGTAGATCGTCTCCAGCCCGAGCGCGTAGCGAGCCTCGCCGAGGGGCGAGAAGACGGCGCTCCGGTCGCGCTCGCCGTCCGGCAGAAGGCAGTCGGCCCAGAGCGTGCTCTCGGCGGCCGCGTCGACGGCCATCGTCTCCCATACGTCAGCCAGCAAAGCTCGCCACAGCCTCGATCGTGCGCTCGATCTCCTCGTCGCCGTGCGCCGTCGAGGGGAACAGAGCCTCGAACTGCGACGGCGGGAAGTAGACACTCCGCTCGAGGAGGTGCCGGAAGAGCGCGGCATAGCGCTCTGTGTCGGCGCTCTGCGCGTCCTCGAAGTTCCGCACCGGACCGTCGGTCGCGTAGAGCGTCAGCAACGCGCCGACGCGCTGCACGTGACCGAACGGTGCGAGGCCCTCCTCGAGGCGCGCGGCGTGCCGCTCGAGCTCCTCGTAGACGAAGCCGTCCCGCAGGCGTCGCAACACCGAGAGGCCCGCGGCGGTCGCAAGCGGGTTTCCGGCGAGCGTCCCGGCCTGGTAGACCGGACCGGCCGGCGCGAGCAGCTCCATCACCTCGGCGCGACCGCCAAAAGCTGAGAGTGGCAGGCCGCCGCCGACGATCTTGCCGAGCACCGTCAGGTCCGGAAGCACGCCGAAGCGCTCCTGCGCGCCGCCGCGCGCGACGCGGAAGCCGGTGATCACCTCGTCGAAGATGAGGAGCGCGCCCGAGACGTCGCACAGCCGCCGGAGCGTCTCGAGGTAGCCCGGCTCCGGCGGGACAACGCCCATGTTCGCCGCGACGGGCTCGACGATGATCGCCGCGAGGCCCTCGCCGTGCCGCATGATCGCCTTGGCCGCGGCATCCAGGTCGTTGTAGGGGACGACGATCGTGTCCGCCGCCGCGCCGGTGGGAACGCCCGGCGACGAGGGGATCCCGAGCGTCGCGAGCCCCGAGCCTGCGCTTGCGAGCAGCGCGTCGGCGTGGCCGTGATAGCCGCCGGCCGTCTTGAGAATCCGGTCGCGCTTCGTGAACGCGCGCGCGAGCCGCAACGCACTCATCCCGGCTTCGGTCCCGGACGAGACGAGCCGCACCTTCTCCATCGACGGCACCGCGTCGACGATCTCGGCGGCGAGTTCGACCTCGGCCTCGGTCGCGGCGCCGAAGGTCGTCCCGCGCAGGGCCGCCTCGCGAACGGCCTCGACCGTCTCCGCGTCGGCGTGCCCGTAGAGAAGCGGGCCCCAGGACATGACCCAGTCGAGGAGCCGGCGGCCGTCCTCGGTCTCGACGTACGCACCCTCGCCGCTGCGGACGAAGAGCGGCTCGTCGAGCCCGACCGCACGCATCGCCCGCACCGGCGAGTTGACGCCGCCGGGGATCAGCTCGAGCGCGCGGCGGTAGAGAGCGGAACGCTCGCTCAGAGCCACGCGGGAAGGTCGCGGGTCCAGTAGCTGACGATCAGGTCGGCTCCGGCCCGCTTGATCGCGGTCAGCGACTCGAGGGCGGCGGCGCGCTCGTCGAGCCAGCCGGCGCGTGCGGCCGCCTTGACCATCGCGTACTCGCCCGAGACGTTGTACGCGGCGACCGGCGCCTGAAACGCCTCGCGGGCGGCGCGGATCACGTCGAGGTACGGCAGCGCGGGCTTGATCATGATCGCGTCGGCTCCCTCGGCGAGATCCATCTTGCACTCACGGATCGCCTCACGGACGTTGGCCGGATCCATCTGGTAGCCGCGCCGGTCGCCGAACGACGGAGTGCTGTCGGCCGCCTCCCGGAACGGCCCGTAGAAGGCGGAGGCGTACTTCGCCGAGTAGGCGAGGATCGGCATCCGGTCGAAGCCCTGGTCGTCGAGCGCCTCGCGGATCGCGCCGACGCGCCCGTCCATCATGTCGCTCGGCGCCACGATGTCGGCGCCGGCGTCCGCGTGACTGACGGCCGTGCGCGCGAGCAGCTCGAGGCTCCGGTCGTTGTCGACCTCGTCGTCGACGACGACCCCGCAGTGGCCGTGCGACGTGTACTCGCAGAGGCAGACGTCCGTGAGCAGCACGAGCTCCGGAAAGCGCGGCCGCAGCGCACGCAGCGCCTGCTGGACGATGCCGTCGTCCTCCCAGGCGCCCGTCGCCTCCTCGTCCTTCTCTGCCGGGACCCCGAAGAGCATTAGGGCGCGAACACCGGAGCCGGCGAGGGAGTCGACCTCGCGCACCAGGCCGTCGAGGTCGAAGCGAGCCATCCCGGGCAGCTCCTCATTCGCAAGGGGCTCGGGCGCGACGAAGAGCGGCAGCACGAACTCGTCGAGAGTGAGCCGGGTCTCGCGCACGAGCCCGCGCAGCGATGCCGTGCGGCGGAAGCGGCGAAGCCGGGTGACCGGGAACGAGCTCACATCCGGATGGTACGCCGCCGGTGGCTCAGGCGGCAGGCGCGGGCGGCGTCTCGGGCGCAGGCTTCGGCTCGGGCCCCTGGGCGAGCTCGAGCCCGACTTCGCCGAGCGGCTCCGAGACGGTCCACTGCTCGAGCTCGATCCGTTCCGAGAAGAACTCCCAGACGGCGCGGCCGGCAGCGAGCAGCGGCAACGAGACGAGGATCCCCGGAAACCCGTAGATCTCGCCGCCGGCCAGCAGGCCGAAGATCACGAGCAGCGGGTGCAGGCGGAGCGTGCGCCCCATCACCTTCGGCACGACGACATGACCCTCGAGCTGCTGGATGCCGAGGAAGAGGAGCGCGACCCAGAGCGCCGACAGTGGATGCTGGACGAGCGCGTACAGCACGGGTGGGATCGCACCGAGCCACGGCCCGACGTACGGGATCAGCTCCGTCACCCCGGCCCAGGCGCCGAACGCGGCCGCGTATCTCCCGCCGTGCGGCATGAGGCCCACCATCCCGAGGATCCACAGACCGAGCCCGACGCTCACGCCGATGATCAGCGAGAGCAGGAGCTGCCCCTTGACGTAGCTCGCAACGGCCTGCTCCATCCGGACGATCAGCCCGCCGCGGCCGCGCGGCGGAAAGCGCCGGTCGACCGCGTCGGTCAATCGCTGCATGTCGAGCAGCATGTAGATCGAGACGACCACGACCAGAAGCGCGTCGAAGAGGAGCGTTACGACCGTCAAACCGGCTCCCTCGGCCCAGCGCAACGCCTTGGACGTGTACTTCTGGACGTCCTTCGTCCCGACCTGGTTGAGGAACTTCTGGCCCTGGTGCTGGACGTGGACGCTGCTCAGATGGTGGTGGTCGAGCCAGCCCTGGAAGCGCGCGAGATCCTGCTCGGCACCCGTCCGCAGGGGGTGTCCGGAATCGGTCGTAAAGTAGTTGTCGACCCGGTGGGCGGCGCTGCGCGTCTGCTGCACGACCACCGTGGCGAGAGCGAGGATCGCCAGTGCGACGACTGCTGCAAAGGCGAGATAGACGAGCGCTACCGCCG
>JAICJI010000028.1 GCA_025928515.1 Thermoleophilia bacterium | reverse complement strand
TCCGGCGCGCGGCCGCTCGGGACGTTGCGGCCCGATCTGCCGAAGCGGCTGCTCCGCCTCGTCGACAGTGCGCTTTCGACGAATCCCGCACGGCGGCCGACGGCCCGCGATCTTGCGGACGCGCTGCGCGGCGCGGTGCACTCGGATTCCGTCCCCAAGCCCGCGTTCCGCCTTCCTTCTCGCGTCGAGCCGGGACAGGCACTCACGGCCGTCCTCGCGGCGCTGCTCGCTGGCTGGACGTCGGCAGCCCTGCCGTTCTATCCGCACGGCTGGCCGATCGGGCTCGCGCTGCTCGCGGCCGCCGCGACGCTCTTCCGCGAGCGCGCCGGAATCGCGCTCGCGCTCACCGTGCCGGTGCTCCCACTCGGCAACAGCTCGCTCGGGCTGGCGTTGCTCTACACCGCGCTCGCCGCCGCCTGGCTCCTCGTGACGTGGCGGGAGCCGCGTGCTGCGCTCCTGTTCGTCGTCGGGCCGCTGCTCGCGCCCGTGGCCGCGCTCGGACTTCTCCCCGTCGCCACTGCGCGAGTCCGCTCGGCGCCGTTGCGCGGCCTCGCCGTCGCCATCGGCGTCCTGACCGCCGCGCTCGCCGCCGGGATCCGGCAGGCGACGCTGCCGCTCGTCGGGGGTTCCGCACCGCTCGGGCTCGGCGTTGCCGGAGCTCGCGACCCGCTCGACGTCGCAGGCTCGCTCGTCCGGGCGGCCGGCACGCACCCCGCGCTCTTGCTCGAGACGTGCGCGCTCGCGCTCGTCGCGCTCGCCCTCCCGCACGCACGCGCACGCGGCCGCTGGGCGGCCGCCGGGCTCGGCGCAGGGATGATCGTGCTCACCGTAGCCGCCGTGCCGAGCGCCGCCGCGCTCCCGCTTTTGCTCTCGGCCTGGGCGATCGCGGCGTTTACAGCGCTTCGCGCTCCTGCCTTGGGGGTACGCTCACCTGCGACCTGATGGTGTTGCGGGGCATCGAACAGAGGCTGGAGCGGGTCTTCGAGGGCGTCTTCGGCCGCGCCTTCCGCACGAACGTCCAGCCGGTCGAGCTGGCGCGGAAGCTCGCGAAGGAGATGGACGAGCACCGCTCGACGTCCGTCACGCGCGTCTATGTGCCGAACGAGTACACGATCTACCTCTCCTCCGGCGACCGCGAGCAGTTCGAGGGCTACGAGAACTCGCTCGTGTCGGAGCTCGAGGAGTACCTCTCCGAGCACGCCTCGCGCGAGAATTACGCGCTGCTGACGCCGCCGCGCATCCTGTTCGAGACCGACGAAGACCTCGGGGTGGGCGAGTTCGGCATCGCCACGCGCATGGCGCAGTACGGCCGCACCGGCGAGGAGGAGGCTCCCGAGATCCCGTCACCGGGCGCGACGATGGTCTACAAGCCCCGCACCCAGCCGACCGAGGCCGCGTCGGCCCTCGACCTCGGCCTCGAGCGGGAGGTTGCCGTGCTCCAGTGGGCGGGCGAGCGCAGCGCGCTCGAGAAGCAGCGTTCCGTGCTGGGCCGCTCCCGCGACGCCGACGTCCAGATCGACGACCCGAATGTGTCGCGCCGCCACGCGGAGATCGTGCAGGAAGGCTCGGCGTACTGGCTCGTCGACCTCGGCTCGACGAACGGGACGGAGGTGGACGGGCGGCGCATCCAGCGCGTGCGGCTCGCCGACGGCTCGCAGTTCACAATCGGCGAGACGACGGTCACCTTCTCGACCGAACGGGAATAGGAGCAGCGTGAGCATGGTCGCCTCGACAGGGGTTGCGGAAGTGCTCCTGGCGCTGAAGATCGCGTTCCTCGTGTTGCTCTATCTCTTCGTCGTCCGCGTCATCCGCTCCGCGGGGCGCGAGCCGCAGGCGCCGAGCCAGGACAGCATGATCCTGACGCCGGCAGCTGCCGCAGCAGCCGGGCTTCGCCGCGGAACGCCCGCGCGCCGGTCGGTGCGCCTCGTCGTCCAGCGCAGTCCCAGCCTCGAAGAGGGAGCAGAGTTCCCGCTCAACTCGGCGCCGGTGACGGTCGGCCGCGGCGGCCAGAACGACCTCGTGCTCGACGGCGACGAGTTCGCGTCGGCTCGCCATGCGCGGATCGAGCTGCGCGGCGACGGCGCCTGGGTTCAGGATCTCGACTCGACGAACGGCACGTACGTCAACGGCTCGCGCGTCGCGGGCGCGCAACGGCTCGGCGCGGGCGACGTCCTGCGCGTCGGCGAGACCGACCTCCGCGTGGAGGAGGTGTAGCCGGCGGTGCCGGTCGGCGCGTACGCAGTCGCGAGCGACACCGGGCGCAGGCGGCGCCGGAACGAGGACAACTACGTCGTCGCACCCCCGCTCTTCGCGGTCGCCGACGGGATGGGCGGCGCACAGGCGGGCGAGGTCGCGTCGCAGCTGGCCGCATCCGCCGTCGAGGGCGGAGACTCCGACGGCCTCCAGGGCGTCGATCGGATCGATGCGCTAATCCAGGAGGCGAACCGCCGCATCTTCGACCGCGCCTCGACCGATCCCTCGGCTTCGGGCATGGGCACGACGATGACGGTCGCGCTCGTCGAGGGAATGACCGTCGCGATCGGACACGTCGGCGACTCTCGCGCGTACGTCGTGCGAGACGAGCAGATGGAGCAGCTCACGGAGGACCACTCCCTCGTGAACGAACTGCTGAAGAGCGGGCGGCTCTCGGAGGAGGAGGCGCAGATCCACCCGCAGCGCAGCGTCATCACGCGTGCGGTCGGGACGGATCCCGACGTCGACGTCGACGGCTTCACGATCGAGGCCGAGGACGGCGACGTGTTCCTCATCTGCTCCGACGGGCTCACCGACATGGTCGAGGACGAGGAGATTCTCGAGGTCGTCCACCAGCATCGCGACGACCTCGACAAGGCCGTGAGGGCTCTCGTCTCGGCGGCGAACCGCGGCGGCGGCGAGGACAACATCACCGCGGTCGCCTTCCGGATCTCGGAGGAGGCTCAGCCGAATCTCGAGGACACCGTCGCCATGCCGGCACTCACCGGCGACGAGGACGAGCCCGACGAGCAGACGCGCGAGTACGCCGACGCGGACGTCGGCAGCGACACGATGGTCGTTCGGCCGGGCGAGCTCACGGGCGGCGAGCCCGAGCCTCGGTCGGAGCCGCACGCCCGTCGTGCTCGGCTCGTCCTGATTGCGGTCGTCGTCCTCTTGATCGTCGCGGCGGTCATCGTCTGGGCGGTGGTGGCGCGCTGACCCTTCGCAACCGCGAGCTCGCCGCACTCCTCACGGTCGGCCTGCTGACGGCGATCGGCTTCGCCACGGTCTACATCGCGCTCAAGTCGCAGATCTCGGGCGGCTCGCTCGGGTACGCCGTCTTCTTCTTCGGCCTCTACCTCGTCGCCCACGTCGTCGCACGCGCGACGGTTCCGCTCGCCGATCCGTACCTCTTGCCGATGGCGGCGCTCCTGACGGCGATCGGCGTGACGGAGATCTACCGCCTCGGCCCCAGCGACGCGTTGCGGCAGGGGCTCTGGATCGTGATCGGCGTCGCGGTCTTCGGCGCGACGCTCTTCTGGCTGCACAGGGACTACCGCGTGCTCGAGCGCTACAAGTACGTCTTCGGCGTCACGGCGATCGGGCTCCTTTTCCTGCCGGCGCTGCCCGGTATCGGCGAGACGATCAACGGCTCGCGCCTCTGGGTCCACGTCGGCTCGCTCCAGTTCCAGCCGGGCGAGCTCGGGAAGATCGCGCTGATTGTCTTCCTTGCGGCCTACCTCCGCGAGAAGCGGGAGGTGCTCGCGCAAGGGAGGCTCAAGGATTGGGGGCCGCTGCTCGTGATCTGGGGCGGCGCGATGCTCGTGCTGCTCGCGACCGACGACCTCGGCAGCGCGCTCCTCTACTACGGGATCTTCCTCGCCATGCTCTACGTCGCGACCGCGCGGCTCTCGTTCGTCGCGGCCGCGCTCGGCCTGTTCCTCGTCGGCGCCTTCGGGGTCACGCAGATGACGCCGCACGTGAAGGAGCGCGTGGACGTCTGGCTCGATCCCTACAAGCACGCCCAGTCGAGCGGCTACCAGATCCTGCAGTCGCTCTACTCGATCGCGCACGGCGGCGTCGGCGGCACCGGCCTCGGCCGCGGCATCGTCACCACGCAGACCGGCCAGCAGATCGTGCCCGACCAGAACACGGACTTCATCTACTCGGCGCTCGCGCAGGAGCTCGGGCTGATCGGCGCGGCAGCCCTGCTGCTCCTCTACATGGCCTTCGTCCTGCGCGGCTTCCGGATCGCGCTCACTGCGACCGACGGCTTCTCGAAGCTGCTCGCCGCCGGTCTCAGCTTCAGCTTCGCCTTCCAGACGTTCGTCATCGTCGGCGGCATCACGCGCGTCATCCCGCTCACGGGGATCACGCTGCCCTTTGTCTCGTACGGGGGCTCGAGCGTCGTCGCCAACTTCCTTCTCGTCGCCGGACTGCTCTTGATCTCGAACCGCGCGAACCGGCAGGAGGCCGTCGCGTGAACAAGCAGCTTCGACACATCTCCGTCGCCGCGATGATCTTGCTCGCCGTCCTCATCGTCTCGACGACGTACTGGCAGACATGGGCGGTCGGCGACCTCGCGAACCGCAAGGGCAACGAGACTGCGCTCATCGCGCGGATCACGGTCGACCGCGGCAAGCTCCTCGCCGCCGACGGAACCGTCCTCGCGAACAACCGCGTCACGCGCAAGCGCGGCTTGACGATCTACACGCGGCACTACCCGCTCAACGACCTCGCCCCGCAGGTGCTCGGCTACTCGACCTCCGGCGCGACGACCGGGCTGGAGTCGGCCTACGACGCCTACCTCACCGGCTCCAACACCGACCTCAGCAACAGCCTCAAGCATGCGCTGCAGCTGGGCGGAGCGACCGTCCACGGGGACAACGTGGTTCTCACGCTGCGTCCCGCCGTCCAGAGGCTCGCGCTCACCCAGCTCGCCGGCCGCTGTGGCGCGGTGGTCGCGATGGATGCGAAGACGGGCGCCGTCTACGCGATGGCCTCGTCGCCCACCTACAACGAGAACCTGATCGAGCAACTGAAGGGCTACCGGAACATCACCAAGATCAAGGGAACCTGCGGCGACGCGTCCGCGCTGCAGAACAACGCGACGGTCGGCCTCTATCCCCCGGGCTCGACGTTCAAGATGGTGACGGCCGCGGCGGCACTCGACTCGGGCGCCTACACGCCGAGCTCGACGTTCAACGACCCCGGCTACTGCACCGAGTACGGCCAGCGGGTCTCGAACGCCGGCAACCCCGACCAGAACGGGCCGGAGGCGTTCGGCAACGTCACGCTCGCCCAGGGCTTCGAGCACTCGATCAACTCGGTCTTCTGCAACGTCGGCATGCACATCGGCGGCGAGAAGATCCTCGCCTACGCGAAGCGGTTCGGCTTCTACTCGGTGCCGCCGCTCGACACGCCGTCCAACGAGAGCCTGGCCTCTGGCCTCTACAAGAACGGAAGCCTCTGGGATCCCAAGAACCCCAGCAACGTCGACTCGGGCCGGCTCGCGTTCGGGCAGTTCAACATGCTCGCCACGCCGCTCCAGATGGCGCTCGTCGGCGCCACGATCGCGCACGGAGGCGTCGAGCCGAAGCCGTACCTCGTGCAGAAGGTCGTCGCTCCCGGCGGTGGGACAGTCGCCACGACGACGCCGCAGACGCTGGGCCGCGTGCTCAAGCCGTCGACGGCGGCGGAGCTGAACCAGATGATGCAGCTCGTCGTCCAGGGAGGAACGGCCGCAGGGATCTTCCCTTCCAGCCTGAACGTCGCCGGCAAGACCGGGACAGCAGAGCTAGGGCTCGGAACCATCTACGACGCGTGGTTCGTCTGCTTCGCTCCCGCGACCAACCCGCGCTACGTCGTGTCGGTGGTCGTGCAGAAGCAGCCGAACGGCTTCGGCGCCTCTGTCTCGGCCCCGATCGCTAAGGCGATTCTCGAAAAGCTCATGGGCGGCTGACGATGATTCTCCGCCGGACCGCCGAAAAGTTCCTGAGCCCGATGACCATGTCTCTACCCTTTAGGCCGCCGTGGCGGTAAGCGACTCCCTCATCGACACGCTCTTCGACGGACGGTATCGGATCCAGCGCAAGCTCGGCGCCGGCGGGATGGCCGACGTCTACCTCGCGGAGGACCAGGAGCTGGGCCGCCGCGTCGCGATCAAGATCCTGAACAGCCGCCACGGGAACGACGACCAGTTCATCGAGCGCTTCCGCCGCGAGGCGAAGAACGCGGCGGCGCTCAACCACCCGAACATCGTGTCGATCTACGACCGCGGCGAGGCCGAGGACACCTACTACATCGCGATGGAGTTCCTCGACGGACGGACGCTTAAGGAGCTCATCGTCGGCCGCGGCGCCGCGCCGGTCAACGTCGCGATCGAGTACGCGCGCCAGATCCTCTCGGCGCTGCGCTTCGCGCACCGGCACGGGATCGTCCATCGCGACATCAAGCCGCACAACGTCCTCGTCGATGGCGAGGGCCGCGTGAAGGTCACGGACTTCGGGATCGCGCGCGCCGGCACGAGCCAGATGACCGAGACCGGCTCGATCGTCGGCACGGCGCAGTACCTCTCGCCCGAGCAGGCGCGCGGCGGCGAGGTCGACCCGCGCTCCGACCTCTACTCGCTCGGGATCGTGCTGTACGAGCTGCTGACCGGCAAGACGCCGTTCGACGGCGAGACGCCGGTCGAGATCGCGATGAAGCACCTCTCGACCGCGCCACAGCCGCCGTCGAAGCTGCGGCCCGACATTCCGCCCGAGCTCGACATGGTCGTACTGCGCGCGCTCGCGAAGAATCCGGACGACCGCTATCAGAGCGCCGACGAGATGGAGGCCGACC
This sequence comes from Thermoleophilia bacterium, assembly GCA_025928515.1. Taxonomy (GTDB): domain Bacteria; phylum Actinomycetota; class Thermoleophilia; order Gaiellales; family Gaiellaceae; genus Palsa-739. The sequence continues at coordinate 22,937 of JAICJI010000028.1, read as the reverse complement.
TCGACCGGGTCGCGCGCGGCGCCAACGTCTCGGCGGCCACCGTCGACACCGCCACGCAGGTGCTGCGTCGGCCGCCCGTCGCCGCGGCGGCGGAATCGGCAACGGCGGCGACGATGATCGCGCCGCCGCCGCCTACCCGCACGCGTGTCGTGCCGACAGCGGTCGTCGAGGAGGAGGAGTTCGAGGAACGCGGCGGGCCGGAGCGCCCGCTCTGGCCGTGGCTCGTCGCCGCCGCCTTCGTCATCGCAGCCGCGATCGCAGGCTTCTTCGTCTACCACGAGCTGGCCGGCTCGTCGACGCCGCAGGTGCCCGTCAACAACTACGTGAACGAGCCGGTCGGGAGGGCGAAGCAGCAGATCACCGCCGCGAACCTCCACGCCAAGGTCAACCACGGCACGAGCAAGCGGTACAGGCAGGGAATCGTCTTCAGACAGGATCCAGGCGTCGGCTCCAAGGTCGACAAGGGCGGCACAGTCACGATCTGGGTCTCGACCGGGCCACCCAAGGTAGACGTGCCGAACGTCAAGGGTGAGCAGTGGGCCGACGCCCAAGCGGCCCTCCACAACGCCGGACTGAAGCCGGTGAAGTTCGGCGTCCCCGGTGACACGACCGGGAAGGTGACCGCGACCGATCCTCCGGCCGGCAAGTCCGTGCCCGTGGGGACAAAGATCCGCGTCAACGTCATGAACGGGCCCGTGACGGCGGCCATACCGGGCGTCGTCGGCGAAAGCCTCAACGACGCCTTGGCCAAGCTCCAAGCGGCCGGGTTCACGGGGAATCCGTCGTTCGTCGACAGCACCGCGCCGAAAGACACCGTCGTCAGCCAGAGCCCCGCGCCGGGCACGCAGGAGTCGAAAGGCACGAGCGTCAAGCTCAGCGTCTCGAACGGGCCGCCACAGGTAACGGTGACGTCCGTCGTCGGCTACACCGCGCAGCAGGCATTCCAGACCCTCGAAGGCGAGGGCTTCAGGGTCAACGAGCAAACCGTCACGGTCAGCGACCCGAATCAGGACGGCGTCGTCCAGTCGCAGAACCCGCCCGGTGGCACGAAGGCGGACAAGGGCTCACCGGTGACGATCGTGGTCGGCCAGTTCTCGGGGGGCCCACCGACCACGACCACGACCGGGTGAGTCCGGCTCGTCGCCTCCGCGTGGCGATCCTCGCCGGCGGCCGGTCGAGCGAGCACGAGATCTCCCTCGCGTCCGCGCGGTCGGTGGCGGAGGCTCTCGACCCGGAGCGGTACGAGATCGCCGACGTGTCGATCGGACGTGACGGCCGTTGGGCTCTCGATCCCGGACGTGTCCAGGTGTCAGACACCTCGACAGGTCCGGCGGAGACGTTGCCCGTCCCAGCCGCGTCCGGGACGCTCGAGACACTCGGGGTCGTCGACGTCGTGCTGCCGATCCTCCACGGCCCGTTCGGCGAGGACGGCACGGTGCAGGGGCTGCTCGAACTCGCCGACGTGCCGTATATCGGCGCCGGCGTCGCGGCCTCCGCGCTCGCGATGGACAAGGATCTGTTCAAGAAGGTGATGCGCGACAGCGGGATCCCGGTCGCGGCGCACCACGCGATCCGGCTCGGCGACGCGATCGAGAACCCGTTCGGCTACCCGGTGTTCGTCAAGCCTGCGCGGCTCGGCTCGTCCGTCGGCATCTCGAAGGTGCAGTCGGAAGACGAGCTCGCCCCCGCGGTGGAGCTCGCGTTCCGGCACGACGAAAAGGTGCTCGTCGAGGAGTTCGTCGCCGGGACGGAGGTCGAGGTCGGCGTGCTCGGCAACCGCGTTCCGCCTCCAGTCGCCTCGCTGCCGGGCCAGATCGACACGCTCGAGCACGAGTGGTACGACTTCGCGTCGAAGTACGACGACGGCGGGATGGAGCTGCTGGTGCCGCCGCCCGGGCTGTCGCAGGAGACGATCGAGCTGCTGCAGCTGCGCGCGGTGGAGTCGTTCGTGGCGAGTGAGTGCGAGGGTCTGGCGCGCGTCGACTTCTTCGTGCGCGAAGCCGACGGTGAAGTCGTGCTGAACGAGCTCAACACCATGCCGGGATTCACGGCGACGAGCGTCTGGGCGCGGCTGTTCGAGGCGTCCGGTGTCGGCTACGCGGAGGCGCTCGACAAGCTGATCGAGCTCGCCCTCGAGCGGCACGAACGCCGCTCGAAGCTCGTCTACTAGCTCTTGGCCGTGACCTCGCCGATCTCCGCGTGGCCGGTCGACGCGAGCTGCGTAATCCAGACGACGTAGTACTGCCCGCTCTTCCCGTCGAGCGAAAATGTCGCCGTGCCGGACACGGTCTGAGACGACGAATCCGTCGTGAACGGCCCGCTCTGGGAGTCGGCGACCCCGATGTGAGCCGTGAAGCCCGACCCCGACGCCGGCGTGGTCACCGTTACCTGAGTCAGCTTCTCCGAGCGTCCTGCGTCCAGCACGAGGCCGAGCCCTTGGGGGAGGAGCCCACCGAAATCGGTCGAGCCATAGATCTGCGTGATCCAGGGGGTGCCCAGATCGCCGTCCGTTGCGGCGGACGCCGTGTCGGCATGCGTGTCGGGACTCCCCGAGGGCACGTAGTCGCCGACGCCGTGCAGTTGGACAGTCGCGCCGGACGGGCCGCCTCCGCCGCCCGACCCACCGTGATCGTGGCCCACCCCGCCGACGAGGAAGACCGCCGCGAAGGCCGCCCCCGCGACGACGAGCGCGAGCAACACCCAGCCGAACGGACGCCGCCGCCGGCGCGAACGCGACCGAGATCGAGGCGGAACGTGCGCGGGAGGCGTTACGAGCGTCATGGCGAGGTCGTCCTCCGGGGGAGGAGCCGGATCCCCCTCCACCTCCGCGAGGCAGGCACGCAACTCCTTGGCGAACGCCGCCATGGACGGGAAGCGGCGCGCCGGATCCTTGGCGAGCGCGCGGTCGACCGCGGCCTCGAGCCTCGACGACACGTCCGGCCGCCGCTCGCGCACGCTCGGCGGCGGCTCGTTGACATGCTGCAGCGCCACGGCGACGAAGTTCTCGCCGACGAACGGCGCATCGCCGGCGAGGAGCTCCCAGAGCACGACTCCCAGCGAGTAGACGTCGGTCGCGGCAGAGACGGACCGGCCGCTCGCCTGCTCGGGCGCGAGGTACTCGGCGGTGCCGAGGACCGTGCCGGTCTGCGTGACGCCCTGCTCGACGTGAAGCGAGCGCGCGATGCCGAAGTCGGTCACCTTCACGTCGCCCTCGCTGCTGAGGAGGACGTTCTGCGGCTTGACGTCGCGATGGACGAGCCCATGCTCGTGCGCGAAGGCGAGCCCGTCCGCAACGGCGAGCGCGAGCTCGAGCGCCCGCCGTACCGGCAGCCGGCCGGCGCGCAGCACGAGCTCCTTCAGGTTCTCGCCCTCGACGTGCTCGAAGACGATGAACTGCCGCCCGTCATCGTCCCCACGGTCGATGACCGTGACGATGTTCGGGTGCGACAGCCTCGCGACGGCCCGCGCCTCCCGGCGAAAGCGCTCGAGGTACTCCGGATCCTCGGCGTAATGCTGGTGGAGGATCTTGATCGCGACGCGCCGCTCGAGCTGGCGGTCGCGCGCACGGAAGACACTCGACATGCCGCCGGTGCCGACGAGCTCCTCGAGCTCGTACCGATCGGCGATCAGGTCGCCGGACTGCGGAGGTCGCGCCACGGCAGGGGTTGTCGCCCTCGGTCCCGGCACATCGCTAGAACGCTCGAACCGCGAGCGCAGCTACGCAAGGACCGCTTCCAGCGCCTCCTCCCACGCCGCGAGCCCTTCCTCGAGCTCAGCGTCCGTGATGACGAGCGGACAGAGGACGCGGTTGCAGTTCGAATGGACGCCGGCCGTGAGCAGCAGCAGCCCGCGGCGCGCGGCTTCCTCGGCGACGCGTGAGGCGATGCTCGGCGCCGGCTCCTTCGTCCCGCGGTCCTCGACGTACTCGACCGCGAGCATCGCGCCGAGACCGCGCACGTCTCCGATCGCCGCGAAGCGCTCCTGCCAGGCGAGCATGCGCGCGCGAATCGTCTCTCCGACCCGCTGGGCACGCTCGACGAGCCCCTCTTCCTCGAACACGTCGAGGACGGCGACCGCCGCGGCGAGCCCGACCGGGTTGCCGACGTAGGTGCCGCCGACCGCGTTGTCCCAGAGCGAGTCCATGATCTCGGCCTTGCCGAGGACGCCCGAGAGCGGCAGCCCGCCGGCGATCGACTTCGCCACCGTCATCAGATCGGGCTCGATGCCGTAGTGCTCGGTGGCGAACATGCGGCCCGTCCGACCGAAACCGGTCTGCACCTCGTCGACGACGAGCAGGATCCCCTCGCGGTCGCAGATCGCGCGCAACCCCTCCATGAACTCCTGCGGCGCCGGAATGAAGCCTCCCTCGCCCTGCACCGGCTCGACGACGATTGCCGCGACGGTCTCGGCGGCGACCTGCGTCAGGAGCGCGCGCTCGAGCCCAGCGAGTGCGTCGCGGGCGGTGATCCCGCGGTACTCGTTCGGGAACGAGACGCGGTAGACCTCCGGCGCGAACGGCCCGAGGCCCGCCTTGTACGGATGCGTCTTCGAGGTGAGCGTGAGCGCAAGGAGCGTCCGTCCGTGGAACCCGCCGTCGAATGCGATCACCGCAGGCCGACGCGTGTAGCCGCGCGCAAACTTGACCGCGTTCTCGACCGCCTCGGCGCCGGCGTTGAAGAACGCCGCCTTGACCGGGCCTGCGAACGGCGCGAGCGCGGTCAGCCGCTCGGCGTACTCGACGTAGATCTCGTACGGGACGATCGTGAAATCGGTGTGGAAGAACCGCGCGGCCTGCTCCTGCACCGCCGCGACGACGCGCGGGTGCGCGTGACCGACGTTGAGGCAGCCGACGCCGCCGGCGAAGTCGACGAAGCTGTTGCCGTCGACGTCGGTGACGGTCGCCCCACGACCGCCGGCGATCATGATCGGCAGGTAGAGCCCGAGCGGATCGGCGATGACCCGCTCCTTCCGCTCGATGATCTCGCGGGAGCGAGGGCCGGGGATCTCGGTCCGAAGCTCGATTGCACGGGTCATGGCCATGAAGCCACCTTAGCCACTCCGCGGGACAGGGAATCGCGGTAAGAATCGCTGCAATGGTGCTCTCGGACGCCACGATCGCCCGCCGGCTCGCCGAGGGGAAGATCGAAATCGACCCCTATGACGTGGCGCTGCTGCAGCCGTCGAGCGTCGATGTCCGCGTCGACCGGCTCTTCCGCGTCTTCCACAACAACCGCTATCCGTTCATCGACGTCAAGGTCGAGCAGGCGGAGCTGACCGAGCTCGTGCAGATCGACGACGACCATCCGTTCATCCTCCATCCCGGTGAGTTCGTACTCGGCTCGACGCTCGAGCGCATCAAGCTGCCCGACGACCTCGTGGCGCGGCTCGAGGGCAAGTCGAGCCTCGGCCGGCTCGGCCTGCTGATCCACTCGACTGCCGGGTTCATCGACCCAGGCTGGGATGGCCATGTGACACTCGAGCTCTCGAATGTCGCCAATCTCCCGATCACGATCTATCCCGAGATGAAGATCGGGCAGGTCTCCTTCATGCAGCTGACCGAGCCCGCTGCCACGCCGTACGGCGCCGACTCGATCGGGTCGAAGTACAAGGGCCAGCGCGGGCCGACTGCGAGCCGCTACTGGCAGAACTTCGAGGAGGGCTCGTGACCGTCCTCGTCACCGGCGGCACGGGCTTCATCGGGCCGCACGTCATCCACGCGCTGCGCGCGAAGGAGACTCCGGTGCGCGCGCTCGTGCGGGATCCCGCCCGAGCGACGCGCCTCGCCGCCTGGGGCGTCGAGCTGGCCACCGGGGACGTGACCGATCCGGCCTCGCTCCGCGCCGCTTGCGAGGGGGTCGATGCGGTCGTCCACCTCGTTGCGATCATCCGCGGCGAGCCGGCCGACTTCGAGCGCGTGATGAGCGAGGGGACGCGAAACGTCGTCACCGCGGCGCAGGAGGCGGGAGTACGGCGTTTCGTGCTCGCGTCCGCGCTCGGCCTGGACGAGCGCTCGAAGGACGCCGTCCCGTACTTCGCGGCGAAGTGGGAGATGGAGCGCGCCGTCCGGGAATCCGGGCTCGAGCACGTGATCTTGCGGCCGAGCTTCGTCTTCGGCCGCGACGGCGGCGTCCTGCCCACGTTCGTGCGGCTCGCACGGTACGCACCGGTGACGCCGATCATCGGCCCGGGCCGGCAACGGCTACAGCCGATCTGGGTCGAGGATCTCGCCGAGTACTACGCCCGTGCCATCGACGAGCCGGCGGCGGCGAACCGCACGTTCGAGCTCGGCGGCCCCGACGCGGTGAGCTGGAACGAGTTCTGGGAGCGGCTGAAGCGCGTGCTCGGCGTCCGGCGGCCCTCGGTGCACGTGCCGTTCGGCGCCATGCGCCTGCAGGCGACGCTGACCGAGCGGCTGCCGGGCGCACCTGTTAGCCGCGACCAGCTGACGATGCTCGAGCTCGGCGACAACGTCGTCACCGATCCGAGCGCCGTCGAGACGTTTCAGTTGCCGCTCGTCTCCCTCGACGAGCAGCTGCGGCGCGCCACGTGACCCGCGGCGTCGTCTACGCCGAGCCGGACGCGGCGCCCGCGGTCGAAGAGCTGACCGTCGACGCGCCCGGCTCGCGGGAGGTGCTCGTCCGCGTCCAGGCGTGCGGCCTCTGCCACTCCGACTTGCACATCGTCGAGACGAAGGGCTGGGGCTCGCGGTTCCCGATCCTGCTCGGCCACGAGGGCGCCGGCGTCGTGGAGGAGATCGGCAGCGAGGTGACCTCGGTCGCCCCCGGCGACCGCGTTGTCGTCGCCTGGCGCGCGCCCTGTGGCGAGTGCCCGCAGTGCCGGCGCGGCGATCCGCGCCGCTGCTCCTCGCAGCTTCGCGCGAAGCGGCGAGTGCACCGGGCCGTCGACGGCGCACTGCTGACCCCGGTCCTGCGCTGCGGCACGTTCGCCGATCACGCGGTCGTCCACGAGGCCTGCGCGGTGAAGGTGCCGGAGGAGCTGCCCGTCGAGCAGGCTTCGCTGCTCGCGTGCGGATTCTCGACAGGTGCCGGTGCGTCGCTCTGGGCGACGCCGGTGCGAGAGGGCGCCTCCGTCGTCGTGATCGGGTGCGGCGGCGTCGGGCTCGCCGTCATCCAGGGCGCGCTGCTCCGCAACGCGGGACAGATCGTGGCGGTCGACGTCGCATCCGAGAAGCTCGGGCACGCCCACATCCTCGGGGCGACCGACGTCGTGAATGCGACCGCCGGCGATCCGGTCGAGGCCGTCCGCGAGCTGACCGGCGGTCGCGGCGTCGACTTCGCCTTCGCCGCGGGGGGCGGAGCAGGAGCGCTCGCTCAGGCGATCCGGATGTGCGCCTACGCGGGCTGGGCGACGATGGTCGGCCTCCCCGCGCCCGGCTCGAGACTCGACGTCGACCTGGACGCGGACTTCTTCGGGCCACGGATCACGCTCACGGTCACGCACGGCGGAGACACGATCCCGCGCGAGGACTTCCCGTTCCTCGCCCACGCCGCCCTCGACGGCCGGATCGACCTCGCCCGCTTCGTCACGAGCACGATCTCGCTCGACGAGGTGCCGGAGCGCCTCCCTCGCATCGGCCAAGCCGGCGAGATCCGCACCGTCGCGCTGCTCTAGGAGCGGGAGCCCGGGCGGCCTACGACTGTTTCCCGAAGGAGGCGCGGCGCGCGATGTCCGCGTCGTCGACCATGTGGCCGTCGCGCTCGACGTAGCCGTCCTTGCCCCCGATCGCGAGCAGTACGGCCTCCTCGTCGAAGGGGTTCGACACCTTGCGCGGCGTCGTCGCCTCGACGTGGAACAGCCCGCCCTCGCCCAGCACGCGCGTCTCTCCTTCGACCTCGACCTCCACGCGCCCGCGATGGACGAAATAGAGCTCGTCCTGCGTGTCGTGGAAGTGGAGGAAGCCGTCGTGCCCGGGCGGCATCACGATTCCGTTGATCCCGAATGCCGTCACGCCAAGCGCGGAGCGAACCTTGCGGAAGCCCGGCCCTTCGCCCAACTCGTCGAGCGACGAGAACGCGTGCATCACGCGGAGCACGCCTCCGACGTGTGGGCGAGCGGAAGCCGAGCGAGCAAGTCGGCCAGCTGCTTCAGCTCCTGCGTCGAGAACGGCGCGCCGAACAGCTCCTCGATGTCGGCGAGGTGCGACTCCCGGGCCTCCTCGATCTTTCGCACGCCCGCATTTGTGAGGACGGCATAGGTGACGCGTGCGTCGGAGTCGCAGCGCTCCTTGCCGACGAGGCCGGAGGACTCGAGGCCGTCGAGCAGGCGCGTGATCCCGGACGCCGTGAGAAGGACGGAGCGGGCGAGGTCGATCCGGCGCAGCCGCCGTCCCTCGGCGTAGTAGAGCTGCACGAGAACGTCGAAATCGCTCAGCGTCAGCTCGTGGACGGCCTCGAGGCGTGACGAGAGCTCCCGCGTCAATGCGGCATGCGCGCGCAGGAAGCGCACCCAGGCGGTGTCCGGGAGACCCGAGACGCCGACAACTTCTTGTGTGCTCAATACTTGACTAGACAATCTTTTCTCGCTATGATCCTTGAGAACTCAAGTATACGTAAGGAGAAACCCCATGTCCACCATTTCACCCACCAAGATTGCACCGGCCGGCAGTTGGAGCGCCGACCCGGTCCACTCCCACGTCTCATTCGAGGTCGCCTATGCGGGGACGAACACGTTCCGCGGCGGCTTCCACGAGTACACCGCCACGCTCGAGGACGGCGTCCTCGAGGGCTCGGCCCGGGTCGCGAGCGTCGACGTCAAGGACGAACAGCTCAACGGCCACCTCCTCACCCCCGACTTCTTCGACGCCGAGCGGTTCCCGGAGATCTCGTTCCGGACGACCGACCTCGAGCGCGGCGAGCTGACGATCAAGGGCGTCACCCGCCCGGTCGCGATCTCGGCCTCTGTCTCCGAGCCGAACGTCGACCCCTTCGGCCGCGAGCGCGTCGGTATCACCCTCGAAGCCGCGATCGATCGCAACGAGTTCGGCGTCAGCTGGAACGCGCCGAATCAGGGCGGCGGCAATTACCTCGGCGACGACGTCACCATCAAGGCCGACCTCGCGCTCGTCAGGCAGGCGAGCTGACAATGCGGATCCTCGCCGTCTCCGGCAGCCTGCGGGAAGGCTCGTTCAACACGAGCCTTCTGCGGGCCGCGCTCGAGGCCGCGCCGGAAGGCGTCGAGCTCGAGATCTGGGAGGGCCTCGGCGAGCTGCCGCTCTACGACGAGGACCTCGAAGACGACGCGCCCGAGTCGGTGCGCCGACTGCGCGAGGACTGGGCGGCTGCAGACGCGATCCTCTTCTCCACCCCGGAGTACAACGGCTCGGTCCCGGGCGGCCTCAAGAACGCAGTCGACTGGGCCTCGCGCCCGAAACTCGAAGCCGTCTTGCGCAACAAGCCGGTCGCGGTCGTCGGCGCGAGCACCGGTCAGTTCGGCGCCCTCTGGGCGCAGCAGGATCTGAAGCGGATCCTCGGCATCGCCGGCGCCCGCGTCGTGGGCACCGAGATCCCGGTGGCACGCGCCGACGAGCGGATCGACAACGAGGGCCGGCTCCTCGACGGAGAGGTCTTCGAGCAGCTCCGGCTGCACCTGACGACGCTCGCCTCGGAAGCCGTCGCGGCCCCCGAGCGCGTCGCCGCCTGACCTCTCTAGCTAGATGCGAAGGGCCGCTTTCGCGGCCCTTCGTCACAGTAACCAGCGCGTAGTGGCAGAGGCGCTTTCCTGCTCCGATCTCGGTAGTGAGACCGGGCGGCGCGGAACGCGATGTCCCCCACGCTGGCTAGGCGGTTCCCCGTAGGTCCGGGGACGGCACCCCTACCCGCTGGTACCTCCACTGCCCGTACTGTCTGAAATCACTCTCGGACCACCTCCTTTCCGCGGTACCTGCAAGATACCGAAGGACGCGGTCACCGCAACACCACCGTGAGCTCGAGCCCGCGGTCGAGAGGGACGGTGATGCTGAGCAGAGTCGGGTCGGCCTGCCGCGCGGCCGAGTAGCTCGCGAGCGGGTCGGGGTGCGAGAGGACGTTGTCGGCGACGACGAGCGCGCCCGGCTCGACCTTCTCGCGCGCGAGCCGGAACAGCTCCTCGTAGTCGTCCTTCTCGGCGTCGAGGAAGACGACGTCGAACACGTCGTCGATCTGAGGCAGCTGCTCGAACGCGTCGCCCGCGCGCAGCTCTGCCCAGTCCGAGAGCCCGGCGTCCTCGACGTTGCGCTGCCAAGCCTCGACCTTCGCCGGGTCGCGCTCGAGCGAGAGGACACGTCCGCCGAGGTTGCGCACTCCTGCCGCGAGCCAGACGGAGGAGTAGCCGCGCGAGCCGCCGAGCTCGAGCACCTCGCAGTCAGTCTGCGGCGCGACGAGCGAGAAGAGGAAGCGGCCGGTCGTCGGCTCGACCTGGCGGGCGCGCTGCTCGGGCGGGAGGCCGCGCTCACGCTCGGTAGCGTCCTCCCGCTCGAGGCGCTCGAGCACGGCGCGCACGCGGTCGTCCAGCATCTCTTCGAGCCTATCCTTCGCCCGGTGCGCGCCGAGCTGACGATCGAGATCGCGCGGACGCCCGAGGACGTGTTCGCCTACCTCACCGACGTCTCGAACCTCCCGACGTGGCAGGCGGGCGTGAAGAGCGCGACGCTGCGCGACGGGCGCATCGAGGAGACGCGCTCGCTGCTCGGCCGCGAGCTCGACACGACGCTCGAGATCGTCGAGCAGGAGCAGCCGCGCCTGTTCACATTGCGCGCGCTCGACGGCCCGGTGCCGTTCACCGTGCGCCACGAGCTCGAGCCGGCGGAGAGCGGAACGAGGCTGACGGTCGCAGCCGAGGGTGACGTTCCCGGCTTTGCGGCAGGCCTTCTCGCGAAAGGAGCCGAGAGGCAGTTCCGCAAGGACTTCGAGCGCCTGAAGCAGATCCTCGAGAGCTAGACCTTCGCGCGTTCAGCTTCGACCGCGTCGCGCACCCAGCAGTCGGCGCGATGGTTGTTGACGATCCCGCAGGCCCCCATCGACGAGTAGACCGTCGTCGGCCCGACGAACCGGAAGCCCGCCGCCTTCAGACGGCGCGAGAGCTCCTTGCCGTCGGCGTGGTCGCGGTACTCCCACATGAGCTCGTCGAGCGTCCGCCCAGCTGCGCGCAGCGCGCGCGTGGCTCGCGCGTTGGCGATCGCCGCCTCGATCTTGCCGCGATGGCGAACGATCTCCGCGTCGCCGAGCAGCCGCTCGACGTCCCGCTCGCCGAAGCGCGCCACCTGCTCGGGCTCGAAGCCGGCGAAAGCGCGGCGAAACGCCTCTCGCTTGCGGAGGATCGTGATCCACGCGAGCCCGGCCTGGAAGCCCTCGAGGCAGAGGCGCTCGTAGAGGCCGCGCTCGTCCCGAACGGGACGTCCCCACTCCTCGTCGTGGTACGCGATGTACGCAGGGTCGCTCGTCGGCCAGCAGCGGATTGGCTCGGACATCACAGGGAGCCTAGAGTCCGAGCCATGTCGTGGACCTGCTCAGCGTGCTCTGCGGCGAACCCGGACGGCACAGCGTTCTGCGGTCGGTGCGGCGCCGCGAGCACGACGAGCTTGCGGTCGGAGCGGCGGCTCGTCACCGCGCTGTTCGCGGACATATCCGGGTTCAGCGAGCTCACGAACCGCATCGAGGCCGAGGAGCTCGTGGAAGTCATCGACCCTGTAGTCGCTGCTCTCGGCAACGTCGTCGGACGCTTCGGCGGGACCGTCGAGAAATACGCCGGCGACGCGGTCCTGGCGCTGTTCGGCGCGCCGGTTGCGCACGACGACGACGCGGCACGTGCCCTACGGACCGCTGAAGCGATGCACGAAGAGCTGGCCGCGCTCGTGCCCGAGCTCGGGCCCGACGCCACAGGCCTGAGACTCCACATCGGCGTCAACTCGGGGCACGGGATCGGTCGTGTGATGGGCAGCGACGTGCGGCTCGACTACGGCGTGCTGGGAGACGTCGTCGTGCTCGCGCAGCGGTTGGAGGCGGCGGCGCCGTCGGGGGAGACCTACGTCGGGGAAGCGACCTACGAGCTGACGCGGAAGCAGTTCGAGCTCGAGCCGCTCGGCGAGCTCATGGTCAAAGGGAAGACGGAGCCGGTGCGGGCCTGGCGGCTGCTCGGCCCGCTCGCAGCCGGTGCAGCCGCCGCCTCCTCTGAGCCGGCGCTCGCCGGGAGGGAGCGGGAGCTGGCCCTCCTCGGCGAGCTCGTCGCTGGACGCTCGGGTGTCGGCTTCGTCGTCGGGGAGGCCGGCGCCGGCAAGACAGTCCTCTGCGCGGCAGTCCGGGCACGCGCCGAGAGCGAAGGCCTGACGTGGCTCGCCGCTCGCGGCATCTCCTACGGCGGGGAGCTGGCGTACTGGCCGTTCGCCGACCTCTTCCGACGCGTGTTCGGGCTGGTGGACGGGCCGCAACCGGACGCGCGAAGGCTCCTCGAGGAGCAGCTCAGCGAGCTCGACCTTCCCGAGGCGCTGCCGTTCGTCGCCGCGCTCTGCGGTGTCGAGGCGCAGACGGCCGAGCTGGACGCGCGATCGTTCCAGGTCCGCCTGCACGAGTCGGTGGTCGCAGTGCTGGAAGAGCTCGCGGCGCGGCACCCGACGGTCCTCCATCTCGACGACCTGCACTGGGCGGACGGCCCGACAATCGCGCTGCTCCGCAAAGTGCTCGACCTTGCCGGCAAAGCGGAGCTGCTCGTGCTGGTCTCGACTCGGCCCGAGGCGCACTCACTCGTCGCCGAGCTCGAGGCCACTACTCCCGCCAAGACCCTTCGCGTAGAGCTCGAGCCGCTGGTCGAGGAAGCTGTCAGCGAGATCGCGGCGCGGATCCTCGGAGCACCGCCGTCCCCCACCCTCGTCACCGACCTGCTCGAGCGCACGCGCGGCAACCCGTTCTTCGTCGAGGAAGTGACCCGCTCGCTGGTGGAAGGTGACGAACTGATCGAGCGCGACGGCAAATGGCACACGCGTCCGGGCTGGGAGGCCGACCGGGTTCCGCTCACGGTCGAGGAGATCCTCGCAGCCCGAATCGACGCCCTTGCCGAAGTCGGGCGCGACGCGCTCGAGGTGCTGTCGATCATCGGGAGGCGTGCCGACGGCGCGCTCGCGCGCGCAGTCAGCGACGAGGTCGACGCCGCCGTCCCGACTCTGGTCGCGGCCGGGCTCCTCGACCCACCTGAGACCCCGAGCTACGTGCTCGCGTTCCATCACCCGTTGATCCAGCAGGTCGTCTATTCGCGCCTGCTTCGGCGGCGGCGCGCGCGCCTCCACAGTCTCGTTGGCGAAGCCGCGGAGCGGCTATACGGCGTGGACGACGCCTCCATCGACCTCTTCGCTCGGCATTTCTACCTTGGGGAGGAGCCGCAGAAGGCGTACCCGTATCTGCTGCGCGCCGCCGAGCGAGCGGAGCGCCTGTACGCCAACGAGCAGGCTCTCACCCACCTGAGACGCGCGCTCGAGCTGACCGAAGTCGCCCCCGGCGCAAGCGACGACAGACTGGATCTCCTCCTGCGCTGCGCGGAGCTAGAACAGACGATCGGACACTACGAGGAAGCTCGTGCCCTCTACCACGAAGTTGCCGAGTCCGGACACCTCCGCGCTGCGACCGCCGAGGCAAGTGTGTTGCGAGCGCTCAGTCGGGTGGATGAAGCCGTTGCGCTCATGGAGCACATACGCCGGTCGCATCCCGATCCGGCTCCGGCGGACGTCGCGGGGCTCGCACTCGACGAAGGCATCCTTGTGCGCAGCCGCGGCGAAGTGGAAGCCGCGGTCGAGCTCTTCGAGAGCGGCCTGGCCGCTGCCACCGGGAACGATCGCGCGCTCGAGGGCCTGCTGCTCCTGGAGCTCGGCTTCACGCTCGGGTTCGTCGGGCGCAGCCGAGAGGGCCTGACCCATGTGAGGCGCGCGCGTCAGATCTTCGAGCACGCCGGAGACCTGCCGCGGCTGGCGCGAACGCTCCGCGTCCTGGGTGGCCTGGAATCCGACGTCGGGGACGCGGACGGCGACCGGGAGACGACGCTGCGTGCGCGCGACACGCTCGAGCAGGCGCAGGCCCTTGCAGGACGGGTGGGCAATGTCGAGGAGCAAGCGGCTTCCTTGATCAACCTGGCCGTGATCCTGGGGTATCTCGGGGATTACGAGGCTGCGCTCGAGACCGATCGGAAAGCTCTCGCGGCCTTCGAAAGGGCAGGGCTGAAGGGGGGCATCGCCTGCGCCTACTGCAACGTCGCGGATCATCTGGGAGAGCTCGCCCGGTGGGAGGAAGCTCTGGAGGTCGCACACCTGGCGCTGGCGGTGGCGGAAGAGGTCGACATGGCCTATTGGATCACCGGCGCGTTGATCTCGATCTCACGAAGCGAGCTCGCGCTCGGCAACCCTCAGGCTGCTCTGACCGCCGCCGAGCAGGTGCTCGAACGAGCCCTTGCGCACGGCCTCAAGGACCGCTCGGAGGCGGGTTACGAGCACGCAAGCAACGCGCATGAGGCGCTCGGGAACCACGAGCAGGCTGCGTCGCTGCGGCACCAGGTCGAGGAGCTCTGAATCGCCCGGAAAGAGCGCAATTCCGTCTCGCGCTGGTATTGCCGTCCGACGGGGTTTCTTGTATTCGTGGGCGAGGTCGGGGAAGGACAGTCGGGAAAGGGGAACGAGGGCCGTTGTCGGCCAACGAACGCCGTACAGGGCGCCCAATCTGGATAGCCGCTCGTCGGGTGGCGGCACCGCTCATCCCTCTCCTGCTCGGCGCGGGCGCAACGGTCCTGCTGGCTAGCTCCGGGACGGTGCATCTCCCGCGCGTCGCCGGCCCGGGCTCCCATTCCAGCCTGCCTCCGGCGCAGAAGGTCGTCGTGCAGGCAGGGTCGACGACCAACCAGAGCTCGCACCGCAGCAAGGCCTCTTCCAACCGGCATGCGTCGAAGCCATCCGGCGGGCAGACGACCGCTTCCGGTAGCCCGCACCACACCGCGGGCCACTCGGCGGCGAAGTCCACAGGCGGCTCAGGCAAGACGTCTTCCTCCGGACATAGCCATCCCTCGAATCCGCCCGGCAAGGGCGGAGCGGGTGGCGGAGGTTCGACGACACCGACCCCGCCGCCGCCACCGCCACCACCGCCGACCACAACGACAACCACCACACCGACGACGACAACCACTGCGGAGCCGCCTCCGACATCGGTCTCGACGAACGATCTGCAGAGCTGCTCGAGCAGCACGCGCTTCCCGCCCGGCCGGGCGCTCGGCCGTCGAAGCCGCACCCCTCCCGGACGCGCCGTCGGCCACCGGGACCACACAGCGCGAGGGCAAGCGTGTAAGAGCAACCCGTCGGGACACGCTCAGAAGGCGCGCGACAACAACGAGGCGCCGGCTCGAGGCGACGGCTCACAGGGTCAGGGCGAGCGGAAAGGTCACACCTCTCACGGTCACCACGGCCATCCTCAGCCGCAGCCGCAACAGCAACCTCAAGCACCTCGCCAGAACGACGACGGCGACGATGGCGAGCAGGGCGACACGCCGCCCGGCCACGCCGACGGCCACACGCACGGATCGCACGGCCAGGGCCAGGAGCACGGCCAGGGCCACGGCCACGGCCACGGCCACGACGACTGAGCGCAGTGCAGCGTCAAGCCTCCCCGGTCGGTTTGGGGCTGCGGTTGCGGCTCATGCTCACGCTCGCCGCGGTCGCGATCTTCCCGTTCGCGTGCGTCGCCTACGTGATCGTGCGGGACGAGGTGCGCAACGTGACCCGCTCGAGCGACTTCGAGGTGCACAACGCCGCGCTCGCAGCTCAGGGAAGGTTTGCGCGGCTCCTCGACCGGCGGCAGGTCCAGGCCGTCGCCGAGGCCTCGTCGCCCACCCTGCGAGCGGCGATCCGCGCCAACTCGCGCTCACGCCTGAAACACATCGCGCGCCGCAACGAGCTGCTGCTCGTCGTCGACGGCCACACGTACGGCCGGCGGATCGAGGACGCGGTCACGGCTCGGGTGCAGCTCGTCAGCGGCGGTGAGACGATCGGCTCGGTCGTTGCCCAGCAGCCCGCCGATGCGGCAACTCTGAAACGGCTGTCTGCCGGGGCCGCGCATGGAGTGCGGCTCGCGCTTGCCCGCCCCGGCGGCACACAGCCCGCCGACGCGACCAGAGGCGTGACGCTGCCACTCGCCAAGGGTTTCGGCATCCACGCGTACGTCCCCGCCGGCATCGAGTCGCATCGGAAGAACGCCGCGTACGTCCGCGTCGCCGAAGCCGGTCTCCTCGGCCTGGTCGCGCTGATGCTGCTCGCGCTCGTGCTCGCCCGTCCGCTGCTGCGCGCGTTCCGCTGGACCGAGGAGCAGGCGAGCGAGGCGCGCATCGATTCGCTCACCGGCCTGGCGAACCGGCGCGCGCTCGAGGAGATCCTCGCCGCCGAGATCTCACGCGCCCAGCGCTTCGCACACCAACTCGCCGTCGTTCTCCTCGACCTCGACCGTTTCAAGGAGATCAACGACTCCTTCGGTCACGCCGCCGGCGACGTGATGCTGCGCGCGGTCAGCCAGCTGCTCACGTCGCTGGCGCGCCAGGGCGACACCGTCGCGCGCTGGGGCGGCGAGGAGTTCGTCATCGTCCTGCCCGAGACCGACCTCGCCGGCGCCAGCCGCTTCGCCGAGCGGCTCCGCCGCACGATCGAGGCCCACGCGGTCGGGGAGATGAAGACGAGCACGAGCTGCGGCGTCGCGACGATGCTCCCGGAGGACAGCGTCGACGACCTGCTCAGGGCGGCCGACCAGGCGCTCTACCGGGCGAAGTCGAACGGCCGGAACCGGACCGAGACCGCGATCCGCGGGCCTCGCCCGGCCGCCGCCTAACACCCTGTGCTCATCACCGCCGGCGACGGGTTCCGCGCCGACATGACCTCCTCGCCGCTCGCTACGGCAACTCGACGACGATCGCACCGTCGACGACCCTGACCGGATACGTCTCGACCGGGTCGGTGGCCGGCAGCGAGATGGGCTGACCGGTCGAGAGCTCGAACATCGATCCGTGCCGGGGACAGACGACGCAGCAGCGGTCCTCGTCCCAGTCGCCTTCGCAGAGCGGCCCGTCGTCGTGCGAGCAGCGGTCCTCGATCGCGTACAGCTCGCCGCCGCAGTTGTAGACGCCGACGAAGAGTGTGCCCTCGCGGATGATCTTCGACGAGCCGGGCGGGAACTCGGCGGCCGCGGCGACCTCGATCTCGGGCATCGGGTTAGGTCAGCTCGAGATCGTCGAAGCCGGCGAGGCCGTCGGGGAGCGGCGTCCCCTTCGCCTTGTGCAGCGCGACCTTCAGCGTCGTGAGGCCGAGCATCGCGCACTTGAGGCGCACCGGCGTGAGCGGCACACCGATCTCGGCGAGCAGCTCTTCCTTGTCGAGGGAGGCGACATCGTCGGCCGTGCGGCCTTTCGTCATCTCCATCAGCATCGACGTGGCCGCCTGCGAAATCGCGCAGCCGCGGCCCGAGAACTTCACCTCGTCGATCGTCTCGCCGTCCTCGCCGAACGCGACGTAGATCGAGACCTCGTCGCCGCAGAGCGGGTTCTGGCCCTCGGCCTCGGCGTCGGCGTGCTCGATCACCCCGTGCCCGCGCGGGTTCTTGTAGTGGTCGAGGATGACCTCGCGGTACAGGCTCTCGAGACCGGCGTCCATCAGGCAAACACCTTACGGACGGCGTGGAGCCCGTCGACGAGCTGGTCGATCTCCTCGGGGATCGTGTACAGGTAGAAACTCGCACGGTTCGTCGCCGCGACGCCGAGCTTCTGCATCAGCGGCTGGCAGCAATGGTGGCCGGCGCGGATCGCGACGCCCTGCAGGTCGAGGATCTGGGCGACGTCGTGCGGGTGGATGTCCTCGAAGTTGAAGGAGACGATGCCCGCGCGGCGGTCGGCGGGCGGGCCGTAGAGCTTGATCCCGGGCACGTCACCGAGCCGCCCGAGCGCGTACGCGGCAAGCTCGTGCTCGTGCGCTTCGATCGCGTCGAGGCCGATCGCCTCGAGGTAGTCGATCGCCGCGCCGAGCCCGACGGCCTCCGCCATGGGAGCCGTCCCCGCCTCGAACTTGTGCGGCAGCTCGCCCCACGTCGTCTTCTCGAGGCGCACCGAGTTGATCATGTGCCCGCCCGTCATGAACGGATCCATCGCCTGCAGCAGCTCGGCGCGTCCCCAGAGCGCGCTCGCTCCACTCGGCCCGCACATCTTGTGACCGGAGATTGCGAGGAAGTCGACGCCGAGCGCCTGCACGTCGATCTTCGTGTGCGGCGCGCCCTGCGCGGCGTCGCAGACGTAGATCGCTCCCTGCGCGTGCGCCCACTCGGCGAGCTTCGCCACCGGGTTGATCGTGCCGAGCGAGTTGGAGATGAGATTCGTGGCGACGACCTTGACCCGGCCGTCGTGGGCGATCCCCTCGAGGACGGACAGATCGAGCTCGCCGTGCTCGTCGAGCGGGATCATCCGCACCTCGGCGCCCGTCTTGCCGGCGATGAACTGCCACGGGACGAAGTTCGAGTGGTGCTCGAGCTCGGTGACGACGACGAGGTCGCCGGGGCCGAGGTTCGAGAGGCCCCATGCGTAGGCGACGAGGTTGATCCCCTCGGTCGCGTTGCGAGTGAAGATCACCTCGCGCACGTCCGGCGCGTTGAGGAACGCGCGCACGCGTTCCCGCGCATGCTCGAGCGCCTCGGTCGCGCGCTCGGCGAGCACGTAGACGCCGCGGTGGACGTTCGCGTAGGACGTCTCGTAGAACTCCGTCATCGCGTCGAGAACCTGCCGTGGTTTCTGCGAGCTGGCGGCGGAATCGAGGAAGGCGAGCGGCTTGCCGTGCATCTGCTGCTCGAAGATCGGGAAATCCGCCCGCAGGGTATGCGCGTTGAGCTTGGGTACGGCGTTCACAGCCACTCTCAGATGGTAACCAGGGGCTTCACATCGACTTCTAATCGGCAGTCAGCACACTGGCCGCAGTCATGAAGGAGAACTCGCGGATCCAGGGGGCGCGGCGGCGGGCTCGCGCCGCCAAGGCCGGGGTCGGGGCGCTGGCTGCGGTCGTCTTCGGCGTCGCGTTCGTCGGCGCGAAGATCCATGCGCCCGGCCACACGAAGGGGAAGGCGACGCCGCTCGGGGCTCCGGCCTCGTTCGAGCACAAGGTTCGGCAGAGCGTCGTGCAGGGAGGCCAGATCGCGCCGGCCGTCCAGCCGCCGCCGGTCGCCAGCTCCACGTCGTGAGCACTGTGCACCGCTTTCGCACCATGGGCTGCGACGCCGCGGTCGCGGCCGACGACCCCGCAACCGTCGTCGAGGTCCTCGAACGGTGGGAGGAGACGTTCAGCCTCTTTCGCCCCGAGTCGGAGCTGTCGCGCGTCAACCGATCGCGGGCGCACGTGCTCGCGGTCTCGCCCCTCTTCGCGCAGGCACTCGAGGTCGCGCTCGGCGTCGCCGCCGAGACCGACGGGCTCGTCGATCCGACGCTCTGCGGTCGCTCGCCGGAGGTCGTCCTCTCGGAACGAGTGCTTTCTCGGCCGCCCGGTCTGGCCCTCGACCTGAACGGCGTCGTCAAGGCGCTCGCCGTCGACGCAGCAGCTGCGACGCTCGAGCAGCCCGGCTTCGTCTCCGTCGGCGGCGACCTCGCGGTGCGCGGGCCGGTCGACGTCGCGCTCCCCGCCGGCGGCGCGATCCGGGTGGTCGAGGGCGGGCTCGCGACGAGCGGCACCGCCTCGCGGGGCGCGCATCTCGTGGATCCCCGGACGGGACGTTCTGCGGAGTCGCGGTGGGAGCAGGTGACGGCCTCCGGCGCCACGTGCCTCGGCGCAGACGTCGCAGCGAAGGTCGGGTTCCTGCTCGGTGAGCGTGGGCCCGAGTGGCTCGACGAGCGCGGGATCCCGGGACGCTTCGTCTCAGCCGGTGGCGAGATCGTCGAGAACGACGCGTGGGCGACGGCGACGCGAGCGGTGCCCGCGTGCACGTGAGCTCGAGCCCCGCCCTCTGGTACGCGGCGCGCGCGTCGGGCGTCGCGGCGTACGTGGTGCTCAGCGTCGTCGTGTCGCTCGGGTTGACGCTAGGCGGCAAGGCGCAGAGCCGCCTCTGGCCGCGCTTCTCGATGGAGGACGTCCATCGCTTCGGCGGCCTGCTCGTCGGATCCCTCGTCGGCCTGCACGTGCTGGCCATCGCGGCCGACTCGTTCCTGCCCTTCTCGCTGACCCAGCTGCTCGTCCCGTTCACGTCGACGTACCGGCCGCTGTGGACGGGTCTCGGGATCGCGGCCGCGGAGATCCTCGTCGCGCTCGCGATCACGAACCACTACCGACGCCGGCTCCCGTACCGGTTCTGGCGGAAGGCGCACTACCTCAACTTCGCGGTCTGGGGATTCGCATCCGTGCACGGCCTGATGGGCGGCACCGACCGCGGCGCAACGTGGCTCGCGATCGTCTACGGCACCGCCGTCGCGACCGTCGTCACGCTGCTCGTCTGGCGCTTCGGCCGCTACGTGTTCCGCTCGCCTCGGGCCGTGGCCGCGGGAGCCGTGACCGCCGTCGCGCTGCCGCTGCTCATCATCGGCCCGCTGCGCCACTCACCGCCCGTCTGGAACGCTGCGCATGTGAGCGAGAGCCTCACCGGCACCGTGATCCGCAACGGGACGCAGTTGCAGCAGATCGTCTCCTTCGTCGGGCAGGCGAAGCGGCCCCAGAAGCTCCTGGTGCGTGCCGACCTGCTCGTCGCCCCGCAGAATCTGGAGTCGACGTCGCTCCAGCTCGAGTACCTGCCGAGCGGCGACGTCTGCCGCGGGCACGTGACCAACGTCGGCGGCGAGAGCTTCAGCGGGACCTGCCGCCTGCCGAACGGCGAGCGCCGGTCGATCGACGCGACCTGGGCGCCGAACGAGGACGGAACCGGCGTCGTCGGCCAGATCCAGCTGCGTGCCTAGGCCGGCACTCGCGGCGGTCGCAGCCGTCGCGCTGCTCGCGGCCGGCTGCGGCAGCGCAACGACCCATGCGTCCCCGCTGACCATCACGAAACCGAACCCAAGTAACAAGTTGTTACAAGGAAAGACACGGCTGGAAGTGACGAGGATCGGGTCGCTGCCGCAGGCGTTCTCCAAGGCCGCGGCCGTCGCGCTTCCCCACGGACGGCTCATGGTGCTCGGCGGCTACACGGGAAGCGCCTCGCTCGACACGATCCTCGCGGGCGCCCCGAGCCGCCTGCGCGTGGTCGGTCACCTGCCGCGGCCGACACACGATGCCGCCGCCGCTGCGCTCGGCGGCTCCGTCTATCTGTTCGGCGGCGGCGAGAGCGTGTCGGTGCCGAGCGTCGTCCGCGTCGACCCACGGACCGGGCGGAGCTCACAGGCGCCCGCGCTCGGCGAGCCGCTCTCCGACCTCGGCGCCGTCGCGATCGGTGGCCGGGCGTATCTCGTCGGCGGCTACACGGGGACGCAATTCGCGACCGCCGTCCTTCGCTACCGGCCGACCACCACGATCGCGCGCCTCCCGACTGGCACGCGGTATGCCGGCGTGACCGCGATCGGCCGCACGATCTACGTCGCGGGCGGGCTGACGACCGCGGGAGCAACCCGCGCCGTCTACGCGGTCTCGCTCGGCGGCGGCCTCCGGCGCATCGCGACCCTGCCGAGGCCGGAGGATCACGCTGCGCTCGCCGCCCTAGGAGGCGGGCTCTACCTCGTCGGCGGCAGGCGCGTCCTCGCGATCGACCCGAAGTCGGGAAAGGTCACAACCGCAGCGCGGCTCCCGGCATCCGTCTCCGATCCGACCGCGACCACGGTCGGGAGCCGGATCGTCATCACCGGAGGCGGGACGAAGGACGTCTGGGCGGCGACGCTAGCTCGGGCTTGACCGCACGAACGCCACGCTCTCCCAGATCAACCCGTTCCGCTCCCGGCGTTCGAGCGAGAGCCCTTCCCGGTCGGCAGCAGCTCTCATTGCGGCGAACGGATGGACGAACGCGCGGAAGCCGGAGCCGGTGAGCCGGAGGAAGAGGTTGATCGCACCGATCCCTGCGCGCGTCCACGGCCGCTCTTGCGGAAACGTCAGGAGCAGCCGCCGCCGCGTGCACGCGGCCGCCACGCCGACGAGCCGGTCGACGTCCGGATAGCAGCAGACGACGCGGTGCATCACGACGACGTCGTGCGGGGCGACGGGCTCGCTGACGAAGTCGGCCACGCGCCGGTCGACGCGGTCGCTCAGCCCGCGCTCGGCGAGCAGCGTCGCCGCCTCCTCCTCGTACTGGCCGGACAGCTCGACGTTCGTCGCGCGGTCGGCGCCGGCGGCCAGCAGCTCTAGCTCGATCGCGCCCACGCCGCCTCCGACCTCGAGCACCGTCGTTTCGGACACGTCGCCGGCGAGCTCGACGAGGCAGCGCGACGTGCCACCGAGCCCGCGCTTCCGGTAGCGGCCGGCATCGAGCCTGGCCTGCCTCGCGCCGAAAAAGCGCTCGTAGGCTTCCGGCTGGCAGCAACCTACCACGGCCGCGATCCTACTCCGGCTATCGTCGGCCGCCCGTGAGCAGCGACTACGTCTACACGATGTACCGGGCCGACAAGTTCTTCGGCCCCGACCGGCAGGTGCTCGCGAACATCTCGCTCTCGTTCCTGCCGGGAGCCAAGATCGGCGTGCTCGGCCCGAACGGCGCCGGCAAGTCGACGCTGCTGCGGATCATGGTTGGCAAGGACGAGCCCTCGTCCGGCGTCGCCGAGCTCGCGCCCGGCGCGAGCGTCGGCCTGCTCGAGCAGGAGCCCGAGCTCGACTCGGCCAAGGACGTGCGCGGCAACGTCGAGGACGGCGTCCGCCCGCTGCGCGACCTCCTCGACCGCTTCAACGAGATCAGCGTCGCCTTCGCCGAGCCCGACGCCGACTTCGACACTCTCCTCGCCGAGCAGGCGAAGGTGCAGGACGCGATCGACCGTCTCGACCTCTGGCAGCTCGACGCCCG